>DNFG01000489.1 GCA_003487005.1 Bryobacterales bacterium | reverse complement strand
GCGGCGGGCGAGTTCGGCCTTGCGGAGGCCGGAGGCTTTGAGGGCGCGGTAGAGTTCGACTTTGGCGGATTCGAACGGGGGGAGGTGGACGGAGTGGAAGAGGCGGCCGGGGTGTTTGCGCGGAGTGGGGATGGGTTCGTCGCGGCGGATGAGGTGAGCGAGGAGCTCGTGGAGGAGTTCGCGGGCCATTTCGAGGGCGTGGAGGAGGGACTGGCCTTGGGAGACACCCCAGCCGAAGTCGGGGAAGGTGATGGTCCAGGCGCCGGAGGCGGGGTCGTGGAGGAGGGAGGCGCGGTAGGTGGTCATGGTTTGGCCGTTATGGCTTCAGGCCCAGATCGCTCAGGATGGACTTGCACACAAAGTGTAATCAGAAGTGATAGCGGAGGCAAGGGGGATTACTTGCGCCAGAAGGCTGGGGTGAAGAGGACGAGGAGGGTATAGAATTCGAGGCGGCCGGCGATCATGCAGGCGGAGAGGGTCCATTTGGCGAGGGCGGGGAGGTGGCCGTAGTGTTCGGCGGGGCCGACGTCGCCGAGGCCGGGGCCGATGGAGAACATGCAGGCGGTGACGGCGGTGATGGAGGTGTAGGGGTCGACGCCGGAGGCGGCGACGAGGAAGCAGGCGACGCCGTTGAAGAGGAAGGTGAGGTAGACGAGGTTGAGGAGGGCCTGGATGGCGTTTTCAGGGATGACGTCGCGGCCGAGGCGGATGGCGAAGACGCCGCGGCGTTCGACCATGCGTTTGAATTCGCGAGTGACGACGCGGCCGAGGAGGAGGACGCGGGCGACTTTGAGGCCGCCGGCGGTGGAGCCGGTACAGCCGCCGATGAACATGAGTCCGAGGAGGAGGAACTGGGCGGCGGGGGCCCAGCGTTCGAAGTCGGCGGTGGCGAAACCGGTGGTGGTGAGGATGGAGGCGGCCTGGAAGGCGGCGGTACGGAAGGCGTCGGGGAGGGAGGGAGCGTGGTTATCGCGGAGGAGGAAGAGGGTGATGACGAGGGAGGCGGCGAGGAAGATGGCGGTGTAGGCGCGGATTTCGGCATCGGCGAAGAAGCGGCGGGGGTTGCGTTCGACCCAGAGGCGGTACTGGAAAGTGAAGTTGATGCCGGCGAGGAGCATGAAGAGGATGAGGATCCACTCGATGAGGGGGCTTTGGAAGGCGGCGATGCTGGCGGTGCGGGTGGAGAACCCGCCGGTGCCGAGGGTGGAGAAGGCGTGGCAGGCGGCATCGAAGCCGGTCATGCCGGCGAGGCGGAGGAGGAGATAGAGGGCGAAGGTGAGGGCGAGGTAGATGCGCCAAAGGCTGAGCGCGGTTTCGGCGATGCGGGGTTTCAGTTTCTCGGATTTGGCGCCGGAGAATTCGGCGCGATAGAGGGCGAGGCCGCCGGTGCCGAGCAGGGGGAGGACGGCGAGGCCGAGGAGGACGATGCCCATGCCGCCGAGCCAGTGGGAGAAGTGGCGCCAGAGTTGGAGGGTGGGGGTGAGGACTTCGACATCGTCGAGCACGGTGGCGCCGGTGGTGGTAAAGCCGGAGGCGGCTTCGAAGAAGGCGTCGGTGAAGTGGGGGAAGTGGGGGGAGAAGAAGAAAGGGAGGCCGCCGAACAGGCCGGTGGCGAACCAGACGAAGGAGACGAGGAGGGCGGCTTCGCGGACGTTGAGTTCGGAGGGGGGGCGGCGGAAGGCGAGGAAGAGGGCGGCGCCGGGGGCGAGGGTGGCGGCGGCGGCGAGAGTCATTTCGCGAAGTCCGGGCGAGGAGGTGGCGAGGCCATAGGCGAGGGGGACGAGCATGGCGGCACCGAGGACGAGCAGGAAGAGACCGACGATGTGGAGGAGGCCGGAGAAGCGGATCACCGGGAGCCCGGCCTCCCGGCGAGGAAGGCTTTTTCGAGTTTGGGGACGGTGCCTTCGAGGGTGAAGAAGATGACGCGGTCGCCTTCTTCGATGACGGCATCGCCCCGGGGGACGACGGCTTCGCCGGAGGTGCGGACGATGGCGCCGACGATCGCTTCGCGGGGGAGTTTGAGGTCGCGGAGAGGTTTGCCGAGGAAGGGGGAGCCGGGGACGGCCATGAGTTCGATGGCTTCGGCCTCCTCCTCGCGGAAGGTGGTGACGGAGAGGACGACGCCTTTGCGGACGAACTGGAGGATGCGGTCGACGGTGACGAGGCGGGGGGAGAGGGTGGTGGAGATGCCGAGGCGCTGTGCGAGGGGGAGGTAGTTGAGGCGGTTGATGAGGGCGGCGACTTTGCGGGCGCCGAGGCGGCGGGCGAGGAGGGCGGCGATGAGGTTGTCCTCATCATGGTTGGTGAGGGCGAGGTAAGCGCTGACGCCGTCGATGTTCTCCTCGGAGAGGAGTTCAGCGTCGCCGCCGTCGCCGTTGACGACGACGGTGTGATCGAGGATTTCGGACATTTTGTGGCAGCGTTTGGGGTCCTGCTCGAAGATTTTGACGGCGACTTTGAGTTTTTCGAGGTCTTCGGCGATTTTGATACCGATTTGCTTGCCGCCGAGGATGAAGACGCGTTCGAGGCGTTCCTGCTGGTGGAGGCCCATGAAGCGGAGGAGGGCGGGGAGGTCCTGGTCGCGGGTGACGATATAGACGTGGTCTTCGGCCTGAAGGCGTTCGGCGCCGTGGGGGATGATGACCTGGGCGCCACGGAAGATCATGGCGACGAGGGAGTGTTTGGGGGGGCCTCGGCGGACGAGTTCTTCGAGGGTGGATCCGGCGAGCCAGGAGTCGCGTTCGATGGTGAAGCCGATGAGTTTGACTTTGCCGCCGGCGAATTCGACGATATCGGAGACGCCGGGGAGGGCGAGGACGGGGAGGAGGCGGGCGGCGAGTTCGGATTCGGGGTGGATGATGAGGTCGATATGGAGGCCGGCATCCTGGCAGATGCGGCGCCAGTGGTCGACTTCGTGGGTGCGGAGGCGGGCGACTTTGACGCGGACGCCGAACTCGGCCTGGGCGATGAGAGGTCGGAAGAGCGGCGTGTAGGGGAAGAGAGGAGGTCTCGGTGGGCG
>DNFG01000488.1 GCA_003487005.1 Bryobacterales bacterium | reverse complement strand
CTCCGCGGCGTCTTCGGCTCCTTTCTCTACTCCTCCGGCCAGCCCGATGCCGGCCTCGCCGCCGCCCGCGCCGCCGTCGAGCAGGCCCGCCGCCAGTCCCTTCCCGAACCCCGCATCGCCACCCTCCAGCAACTCGCTGACATGGAATCCGCCGCCGGACGCTGCGACGCCGCCATGGCCCTTCAAAACGAAGCCCGCGACCTCGTCCAGCGCCACGCCCGCCGCCTCCCTCCCTCCATTCACGCCGCCGCCCTCGCCAATCGTGCCGCCTCCCTCTCCATCTGTCAGCAGGACCGCCCAGGCGCCCTCGCCCTCACCTCCGAAGCCGTCGCCCTCCTGCCCCGCATCGGCGATACCGACCTCGATATTCCCATGCCCCCCCGCCTCTTCAAGAGCCTCCTGCTCAGCCTGCACGCCCACTTCCTCTCCGGCAATCAGCGCATCGACGAAGCCCGCGTCGCCCTCAATCACGCACTCGAATTCGCTGGACCCGACCCCTCCACCCGCATCACCATCCTCCGCGCCCGCGCCGCCCTCGAATACTCCGATGCCAACCTCCCCGCCGCCGCCGCCGCCCTCGAACAGGCCGCCCAACTCGCTCCCGGCGTCGCCAGTCCCTTTGAAGAACTCCGCCTCCGCGTCATGTGGGCCCGCCGCCTCGCCGAAACTCCCGAAAAAGCCCGCGCCGCCCAAATCATCCTCGAAACCCTCGCCGAATCCGAACGCCGCGCCGCCGAAATCGGCCCCTTGCGCTGGATGATCCTCGCCGACGCCTCCATGGCCCTCTTCAACGCCGGTGAATGCACCCGCGTCCTCGAACTCGGCCGCGAAATCCAGCAATCGACCAACGGCCGGATCCCACCTCAGTGGCGCGGCAATCAGGCCGCCGCCGAGGGCCTCTGCCTGATGGACCAGGGCCGTCCCGCCGAAGCCCGGCCCCGCCTCGAACAGGCCCTCCAGGATCTCGGCCCCATCCTGCCCGCGGCCTCCACCTGGCGCCGCCGTATCGAAGCCGCCCTCGAGAACCGCTGACCGTCCCCTCTACAACGCCCGCGCCGCCCCCAGGTAGATCGCGTTCAATAACAGCTTGAACGTCCCGAAACTCTGCGCCCGGAACTGCGTCCGGAACCCGAACAGCACCACCCGGCCCGCCCCCATCCGCGCTTCCACCATCGCCGGCTTGCCCGTCACCGCCCCCTCCCCCGTCACCCAACCGCTCGCCAGCAGGTCCTTCTTCGCGTACCAGACCACCGGACTCGCCGCCCGGTCTCCCCGGTTCGCCTCCTCCGATAACGTCACCTCGAACGCCTGCCCCCCCGTCGTCATGATCACCGCCTCCTCCGGCATCCCCAGCGCCAGCGGATGCTTCGTGTCCACCTTCACCCGCAGCAGCGACCCGGGGCTGTACCACGAACCCGACCCCCGCAGCGTCCCCCGCACCCCGATCGGAAACATCTCCAGCGGCAGTTCCGCCGCCTGATCGAAGGCAATCAGCGTCCCCCCGGCCCGCACGAACTCCTGCAACCGCTCCACCCCCTCCACGCCCAGTCCCCCTGTGTACTCCGGCCTCTGCGCCGAATTCGGCCGCGTCGAACGCTCCCCCGCCCGGAATCCGTGCAGAATCCCCTGCACGCTCTGCGCCGCCAGGATCACCACGTCATACTTCGCCCGCAAATTCGCTGCCCGCAAGTCCTCGTTCTTCGCCAGCGTGTACGGCACCTCGAAATTGTCCAGCACCCACTGCGTCCAGCCCGCGTCCATGTTCGACGTGTGCGGCTCGTACAACGCCACCCGCGGCGCCTTCAACTCCCACTTCGCCTGCCCGAATCCCGCCTGCTCCGGCGTCAGGAACGCCCCGTCCGCCGCCCGCCGCAATGGCTGCCCCTCCTTCAACCGCCGCGCCGCCGCGATGAACGACCCGTTCTGCCGCGCGTCCAGCGTCAATGGCCCCGGCGTCACCTTCTCCACCTTCTCCAACTGGGCCTGAAACCGGTCCTCTACCCGCTCCACCTTCACCCCCATCTGCAGCGGCAGCGTCCATCCCGCCACATCGTACGGCCGCTTCGTCGGACCCGTCTGCCCCAGCCGGATCTCCGGATACTTCTGTGGCTCCATCAGATCCATCAGGTACGACCGGAACGCCTGCCCGGCCGGCAATACGAACGTCCCCGCCGGATACTCCCGCCCGTCCGCCGTGAACGCCGCCTTCGCCTCCTCCACTCGCAATCCCCCCGCCTGCAATCGCCACAACATCTCCCGCGCGCTCCACGCATCATGCTGGTCCGGCGGCACCAGATACGCGAACGGACCCCCCGCGTTCCCCGCTTCGATGTTCGCCCGCGCCATCTCCCACGCTTTCATCAGGTAATGATCACTGTTCCGCGCCGCGTGATCCAGCAACGCGAAATCCGACGTCAGAATGTATTCCACCGCGTCCATCAGCCGCCAGCGCCCGCCCATCCACGGCCGGTCGTAAAAAATCGACGGCTCCCGCGTTGGCATCCCGTTCGCGAACCGCGCCGGAAAATCCTTAGCCGTATACTCGCCCGGCGTCGCGTACCCATACAGCGCCGTCTCCGTCAGAATCCCGTGCATGTTGTGGAACGCCGGCGTCGAACGCGCCCCGCCATTCCACCACGCATCAAAGCCCACGTACGAAATCGCCCCCGGCTTGCCCTCCCGCGAAAAACGCTCCCGCATTGCCGCCCCGATCGACCCGATTCCGTTCATCACCGGCGCTGGAATCGCCGGATTCAGAGGCTCCGCGTACGGCGGAATGAAAATCCTTGACGGAAACGGGCTCGTCTGATGCTGGTTATAGACGATCTGCGGAAACCACTCCTCGTACAGCATCCGCGACACATGCCGCGTCTCCTTCAGGTTCATCATGAACCAGTCCCGGTTGTTATCGTGGCCCGCGTACTTGTGATACAGCTTCGGCAGCGGCGCCAGTTCGTGCGGCGTCCCCACATTGCCCCGGTACCACTCCGCCACCATGTCATGCCCGTCCGGGTTCATCACCGGCACCACCAGCAGAATCACCTTCTCGCGAATCCGCCGGATCTCCTCCGTCTCCCCCGTCACCATCCGGTACGCCAGGTGCGGCGCGTGCTGTGGAGGCGCCACCTCCGTCGAATGAAGCCCGCAGTCGATCCACACCACCGTTTTGCCTTCCGCCGCCAGCCTCTCCGCCTCTTCTTTCGCCGCCTCCCCCAGCGCCATCCGCCGGTTCAACCCCTTCCACCGCTCCAGCCCCCGCAGATTCTCTTCCGAACTGATGAACGCGAGCTGAATCGGCTTCCCGCCCTCGCTCTGTCCGATCTCCACCACCCGGATCCGCCCTGATTCCGCCGCCAGCTTCCGGAAATACCCGTAAATCTCCCCCGAATCCGCCAGCTTGTAGTCGTCCCCCGGGGTGTAGCCGAAATGTTCAACCGGAGCCGGCGGAGCCGCCGCCAACGTACCAGCAACAAAGAGGAGAAAAGCGAGTCCGCGCCGTCTGAGCATATACAATCCTAGTATGTCAGCGCCTGATCCCGGCAAATTCCGCGTCGGCCTCGTCCAGATGACGTGCTCCCCCGACCCCGCCGAAAACCTCGAAAAAGCCATCCTCAAGACCCGCGAAGCCGCCGCCCGCGGCGCGCAAATCGTCTGTCTCCAGGAACTCTTCCGCTCCCAGTACTTCTGCCGCCAGGAGACCGCCGAACTCTTCGATCTCGCCGAAACCATCCCCGGCCCCTCCACCGCCGCCCTCGGCCCCATCGCCAAAGAACTCGGCATCGTCCTCGTCGCCAGCCTCTTCGAAAAACGCGCCCGCGGCCTCTATCACAACACCGCCGCCGTCCTCAATCCCGAGGGCGAAATCGCCGGGCTCTACCGCAAAATGCACATCCCCGACGACCCCCTCTACTTCGAAAAGTTCTACTTCACCCCCGGCGACCTCGGCTTCCGCAACTTCGATACCCCCTTCGGCCGCATCGGCGTCCTCGTCTGCTGGGATCAGTGGTACCCCGAAGGCGCCCGCCTCACCGCCCTCCAGGGCGCCGATATCCTCTTCTACCCCACCGCCATCGGCTGGCATCCCTCCGAAAAAGCCCAGTACGGCCCCCAGCAGGTCGATGCCTGGCAAACCATCCAGCGCGCCCACGCCATCGCCAACGGCATCTTCGTCGCCGCCGTCAATCGCGTCGGCTTCGAAGGTCCCCCGGACCAGGGCCTCGAATTCTGGGGCCACTCCTTCGTTGCCGACCCCTTCGGCGTCACCCTCGCCGAAGCCGGCGACTCCTCCGAGGAAATCCTCGTCGTCGAATGTGACCGCGCCCGCATCGAAGAAGTCCGCCGCAACTGGCCCTTCTTCCGCGACCGCCGCATCGACGCCTACTCCTCCATCACCGACCGTTGGAGCACCCGTCCGTGACTCCCGCCTTTCGCCTCCCCGCCGAATGGGAACCCCACGCCGCCACCTGGCTCGCCTGGCCCCACGAACCCTCCGACTGGCCCGGCAAGTTCGAACCCATCCCCCACCTCTACTGCGAAATCATCCGCATCCTCTCCCGCCACGAAGACGTCCGCATTCTCATCCCCCGCCACCTTCGCCCCCAGGCCCGCGCCCTCCTCCTCCAGGCCGGGGCCTGGAACGGCCGCGTCTCCTTCGTCAACGCCCCCACCGACCGCAGTTGGACCCGCGACTTCTGCCCCCTGTTCGTCCAGGGCCCCAACTCCGCCCGCGCCGCCGTCAAATTTCACTTCAATGGCTGGGCCAAGTACGACAACTGGACCGGCGACGACCGCGCCGGCGAACTCGCCGCCCGCGCCGCCGGCCTCAAGCCCGAATACCCCCTCTGGAACGGCCGCCGCGTCGTCCTCGAAGGCGGCTCCATCGACGTCAACGGCCAGGGCCTCCTCCTCACCACCGGAGAGTGCCTCCTCAGCCCCGTCCAGGAACGCAATCCCGGCCTCGGCCGCGAAGAGTACGAAGCCCTTTTCGAAGGCTGGCTCGGCATCCGGCGCACCATCTGGCTCAACCGTGGCATCCACGGCGACGATACCCACGGCCATGTCGATGACCTCGCCCGCTTCACCGGCCCCAATACCGTCGTCCTCGCCGTCGAGGACGATCCCGCCAGCCCCAACTACGAACCCCTCCAGGAAAACCTCCGTCTCCTCCGCCGCGCCCGCAATCTCGACGGCCGCCCCCTCCGCGTCGTCACCCTCCCCATGCCCAAACCGGTGGCCTATGACCGGCAACCCCTCCCCGCCTCCTACGCCAATTTCTATATCGCGAATTCAGTAGTACTGGTACCCGTCTTCCACGACCCGGCCGACCGCATCGCCCTCAATACCCTCCAGAAGCTCTTTCCTGACCGCCAAGTTATTGGTATCTATAGCGTTGACCTCGTTCTCGGCCTCGGAACCCTCCACTGTATGACCATGCAGGAGCCAGCCTGAATATGAATTTTTTTCCATTCAGACCAGAAAAGCCAACTTCCCCCTTGCATGATGCTGCAACTCCCTGTATCATCCATGGGAGAGGAGGAGTAATGGGCAAATACGCCTTTCAACTTCGTTTGGTACTAGGCCTGATGGCCTGCACTGTTTTGGCCTTCGGGGTTCCGATCTTCAGCAGCGACTTCAGTGAAGCGCCTGTTCCCGCCCCTGTGCTCGGCATGGAAGCCGGCGAGCAGTTCGGCCCCTGGATTGTCGGTGGTGGCGCTCAGGGCGTCGCTCTCATTGACCGCGTCCGTGAACCCTACTGGCAGGGTCCCAACGGCAGCGAGTTCAGTGTTGACCTCAGTGGTGTCCAGTCCGGCAGCATCACGGCCACCATCTCTGGTCTCACCCAGGGTGCTTACTACAACGTCAACTTCTGGCTTTCCGGCAACCCGGAAGGTGGACAGGCGATCAAGACCGCTCAGGTCACCTTCGGCTCCGGCGTCCAGACCGTTGATTTCGATATCACCGGCAACACCAACGCCAACATGGGCTGGGTCGCGCAGAGCCTGTTGTTCATGGCCGATAGCGATACGGTGTTCCTGCAGTTCGCCGATGCCACCACGGATGGCGCCAATGGCTACGGTTCCGTCATCGGCCTCGCTTCGGTGACTGCGGCCGCGATCCCCGAACCCGCCACCATGGCTCTCATGGGCGGCGCTCTTCTGGGTCTCGCGCTCATCCGCCGTCGTCGTGCGGTCCGGTAAGCCAGCCTGCACAATTTAACTTCATCGGGCCCGGAAGCAGGGATGCTTCCGGGCTCTGCCTTTTTTTGCGGAACCCGCCCCACACCCGCTGCGTTATCCTTGAAGGAGCGCCTCCAGACCATCGGCCGATCCAATTATGACCACCTTCCCTTTCCGTCTCCCCCTTGCTGGCTGCGCCATCGCATTCTTTCTACCCTTGGCCACCCTCGCCGCCGTCGCTCCTCCCCCCATGAAGATCCAGCAGCACCAACTCAAAAACGGCCTCAAAATCGTCCTCGCCGAGGACCAGAGCCGCCCCGTCGCTAACCTCCAGATCTGGTACCACGTCGGATCCAAGGACGAACGCCCCGGTCGCACCGGCTTCGCCCACCTCTTCGAGCACCTCATGTTCCGCGGCTCCAAAAATGTCGGCCCTGAAGAGCACATGCGCATCGTTCGCGAATCCGGCGGCGAACTCAACGCCTACACCTCCTTCGATATGACCGTCTACTGGGAGACCTTCCCCTCCCACTACCTCGAACGCATGCTCTGGCTCGAAGCCGACCGCATGGCCTCCCTCGAAGTCTCCCAGGAAAACTTCGTCAAGGAACGCGAGGTCGTCAAGGAAGAGCGCCGCGTCAACTACGAAAATCCCCCCTACGGACTCCTCATCGAGGATGTCCTCCGCAACACCTACTCCAGCTACCCCTACAAAAGCCCCCCCATCGGCTCCATGGACGATATCAACGCCGCCACCATCGACGACGTCCGCGAATTCCACTCCACCTTCTACGTCCCCAATAACGCCACCCTCGTCCTCGTCGGCGACTTCGACTCCAAAAACGCCCTCGCCCTCATCGAAAAACACTTCGGCGCCATCCCTCGCGGCAAACCCGTCCCCCGCGTCAAAACCACCGAACCCGCCCGCAAAGCCGCCGCCGAAGCTACCGTCCGCTATCCCAACGCCCCCCTCGCCGCCGTCATCACCAGCTACCTCCTCCCCCCCATGGGCCACCCCGACAGCTACGCCCTCGAAATCGCCTCCTCCATCCTCTCCTCGGGCCAGAGTTCCCGCCTCTATAAGCGCCTCGTTTACGACGAACGCGCCGCTGTCGCCGCCTTCGGCCAGGGCCAGTTCCTCGAAGGCCCCTCCTTCTTCTTCGGCGCCGCCATCGCCAACCAGGGCAAGAACATCAAGGAAGTCGCCACCAGCCTCGAATACACCTACGGCGAAATGCAGAAAACCCCCGTCTCTGACGAAGAGATGGACAAGGCCCGCAATCAGTTCATCGCCCGCTTCATCCTCGGCCGCGAAAGCGTCCAGGCCAAAGCCGATTTCCTCGGCCGCTGCGCCGTCCTCCTCGGCGACCCCGAACGCTACAATTCCGAACTCGCCAAGTACCAGGCCGTCACCGCCGCCGACGTCCAGCGCGTCATGAAACAGTACCTCGACCCCGCCCGCCAGGTCAAAATCTGGGTCGAACCCGGCGCCGCACCCGCCGCAGCGCCGGCCCAGTAACCCTCCCCACGAGGCCCCCCATGAAATCCACCCTCCTGCTCGCCCTCGCCCTGCTCGCCCCGGCCGCCGCCGTCGCCCAGTCGCCCGCTCCCTCTGCTCCCAAAAAAATGACGCCTCCTCCCCCCACCGCCCCCAGACCCTTCCCCTTCCCTGCCTTCACCAGCCGGACTCTCCCCAACGGTCTCACCGTCTTCGTTGTCGAGGACCATCGCCTCCCCCTCGTCTCCTACTCCCTGCAGGTCCAGGCCGGTAAACTCAACGTCGCCCCCGCCCACAGCGGCCTCGCCTCCATGACCGCCTCCCTCCTCCGCGAAGGCGCCGGCTCGCGCTCCGCCCAGGACATCGCCCGCCTCGTCGATAACGCTGGAGGCTCCCTTTCCGCTTCCGCCGGCGACGACTTCACCAGCGCCTCCGCCACCTTCATGAAAACCCACGCCGGCCTCGGCCTCTCCCTCCTCGCCGACATCGTCCGCCGCCCCACTTTCGCCCAGGAAGAGATCGACCGCTTCGTCCAGCAGCAACTCTCCGGCCTCGCCGTCCAGTACAACGACACTGAATACCTCCTCCCCCTCGCTGCCGCCCGCGCCATCTTCGGCGTCCACCCCTACGCCTTCCCCGCCGACGGCTCCCCTCAGTCTCTCCGCGCCATCACCCGCGACCACATCGTCGAGTTCCACCGCCGCCACTTCGTCCCCTCCCGCGCCTGGCTAGATCGGAAGAG
>DNFG01000264.1:7159-9877 GCA_003487005.1 Bryobacterales bacterium | reverse complement strand
GTCCGGTGGGGCGGCGCGGCGCCGGCGGGCAGCGCGGTGCGGACGTTGCAGGCGATGGCGCCGGTGATGGGTTCGGTCGAAGGGTTTGTCAAGGAGGCGGACGGCACGCCGGGCGTGGGGATTCCGGTGTTGCTGGACGGGCGGCGGATCGAGTACACGGACGAAGTGGGGCGTTACCGTTTTCCCGACGTGATGCAGGGCGAACACCGGGTGGAGCTGTCGCCGCGGGAATTGCCGGCGGAGTTTGATCCGGCGGGGACGCCGCCCGGGCAGTTCCACGTGCAAAGCGCGAAGGTGGCACGGGTGGACCTGACGCTGGAACGGCTGACCGCGCTCCGGGGGCAGGTGTTGGGAGTCACGGGGATGGAGGTGGAGTCGGTGGTGATCCGGCTGGAAGGGACGGACCGGGCGACGACACCTCGGGACGACGGTCATTTCGGGTTCTACAATCTGCGGGCGGGCCGGTACCGTGTGGTGGTGGACGAGGGGACGGCTCCGGAGGGGTGGCGGCTGGCGACTCCGGCGGCAGTGGAAGTGGAGATCAGCGGGCAGGTGGAGGGGCCGGAGGTGTTCTTCGTTCTGGAGCGGGCAAAGGCGGAAAAGCGGGTGCGGACGATTACGCTGGATTGAAGTGGGCGGGCTCTGATACGCTGCGGGAGTATGTCCCACATGCCATTTGAGATCTCGCCGTTGGAGGCGCAGGCGAAGCTGACGGCCGGAGAGGCGGTGTTGATTGATGTGCGCGAGGAGGTGGAGTTCCGGACGGCGCGCATCGAGGGGGCGGAACTGATTCCGATGAACACGATACCGCAGCATTTGCAGCGGCTGGACGGACTGGCGGAGGAGCGACTGCTGGTGGTGCATTGCCACCACGGGATGCGGAGTCTGAGCGTGGTGAACTGGCTGCGGCAGCAGGGCGTGGCGAACTGCGTGTCGATGGCGGGCGGCATTGAACTCTGGAGCCAGCAGGTGGATGCCGAAGTGCCGAGGTACTAGATGGCGGGGAAGACGAAGTTCTATACGAAGCCCACTTGAACGACGTGCCGGAAGGCCAGGAGTTTCCTGGCCGAAAAGGGCGTGGAGGTGGAGACGGTGGACCTGAACAAGGGGTTGACGGTGGAAGAACTGGATCAACTGATTGGGAAAAGGGACCATCTGGCGTTTCTGAACGCGAAAAACGAGGTCTTTCGCGAGCGAAAGATGAAAGAGAATCCGCCTTCGCGGGAGGAGGCGCTGCGGTTGATGAGTGAGTATCCGAATCTGGTGAAGCGGCCGCTGGTGGTGCGCGGGGCGCGGATCTGGTTCGGGTTCAATGCCGGGGAATGGGAGGAAATGGGATGAAGTGGACCCGCCGGGCCGCGCTCTTGTCGCCGGCCGCGCTGGCTGCGGCGCAGCAACAACAGGAACAGGGAGCGATGAAGTACACCGGAGCGCTGGACAAGTTCACGGACGAGGTGGACGCAGTGAAGATGGACCCGGTGCGCTGGAGCCAGTCGCGGTATGAACAGATCCCGCGGCGGCTGAAGTTCGAGGCGCGAAACCGGCGCGAGGCGGAAGCGTGGCAGCGGCGGCTGCGGATGAAGGTGACGGAACTGGTGGGTGGGTTTCCGGCCCAGCGGGTCCCGCTGGCGGCGAAGACGCTGGAGCGGCGCGCGTTTCCGGGCTACTGGCGGGAGGCGGTGGTGTTCGACTCGCGGCCCGGGCTGAGCGTGTTTGCGTATGTCATGACGCCGAAGAAGGGGGCGGGCCCGTTTCCGGCGGCGATCTGCATCCCGGGGCACGGTCGCGGCGTGGACGATATCGTGGGCGTCGACAACCAGGGCCGGGACCGGACCGACAAGGACGGCTACCAGCACGATTTCGCGATTCAGGTGGTGGAGCAGGGGCTGGCGGCGGTGGCGATCGAGCCGATCGGCTTCGGTTGCCGGCGCGGCGATGAAGCGAAAAGGCGCGGGTTGGGTGCGAATTCGTGCCAGCCAACGGCGGGCGCGGCGCTGCTGTTTGGCGAAACGATGGTGGGTTGGCGGACGTGGGACGTGATGCGAACGATCGATTTCATCGAGACGCGGCCGGAGCTGGACGCGAAGCGGGTGGGCTGTCTCGGGATTTCGGGCGGCGGCACGATCACGCTGTTCGCAACGGCATTGGAGACGCGGATCAAGGCAGCGCTGGTGAGCGGGTATCTGAACACGTTCCGCGATTCGGTGCTGAGTCTGGCGCACTGCATGGATAATTACGTGCCGGGGATTCTGAACTGGGCGGAGATGAGCGACGTGGCGGGATTGGTCGCGCCCCGGGCGCTGTGGGCGGAGTCGGGGACGAAGGACAACATCTTCCCGATCGAAGCGTCGCGGCAGGCGTTCGCGGAGGTCCGGAAGATTTACGAGGTATTTGGCGCGGGGGATCGTTGGGGGCATGAGGTGTTCGAGGACGGACATTCGTTTTCGGGCGTGCGCGGACTGCCGTTCTTGCGGGAACGGCTGCGGGAAGGGTAGGGCGGCGCGGCGGTGCTTCGGGGGAGGGAAGGCTGGTACTCTGGTCTTCGATCATGATGAGAATCGCGATTTTGGGAACGGGCTACGTCGGGCTGACGACGGGCGTTTGCCTGGCCTACCTGGGACACGAAGTGACTTGCGTGGACCCGGTACAGGCCAAGATAGACGCGCTGCGGGCGGGGCGGGTGCCGATCTACGAGCCGGGACTGGCGGAATTGATGGA
>DNFG01000264.1:0-6811 GCA_003487005.1 Bryobacterales bacterium | reverse complement strand
TCATTGCGGTGGGCACGCCGCCGCAGGCGGACGGGAGTCCGGATTTGCGGTATTTGCGGGCGGCGAGCGAGGCGATCGGGCAGTATCTGAACGGCGAATTCACGGTGGTGGTGAACAAGAGCACGGTGCCGATCGGCAGCGGCAATTGGGTGGAGTCGCTGATCCGGGCCTCCTACGAGAAGCACCACGAAGGCAAGGCGGATGGAAGGTTCGCGGTGGCTTCGAATCCCGAGTTTCTGCGCGAGGGTTCGGCGCTGGCGGATTCGCTGTATCCGGACCGGATCGTGGTGGGCGCGGACAGCGAGCAGACGCGGGGGGTGTTGTACCGGCTGTACCGGCCGTTGATTGACCAGACGTTTCCGGCGCCGTCGTTCCTGCCGAGGCCGGACGACATGGGTGCGGTGCCGATGGTGGCGACGGATCTGGCGTCGGCGGAGCTGATCAAGTACGCGGCAAATGCGTTTTTGGCGCTAAAAATCAGTTTTATTAACGAAATTGGCAATTTGTCGGAGCGGGTGGGCGCCGATATTCGCGAAGTGGCGCGGGGGATTGGTCTGGACCAGCGGATTGGACCGCGGTTTCTGCAGGCGGGGTTGGGTTGGGGCGGGTCGTGTTTCGGGAAGGATACGGCGGCGCTGATCAGCACGGCGGCCGAGTACGGGCAGGCGATGCCGATTGTGAGCGCGGCGCGGGATGTGAACAAGCGGCAGCGCGTGAAAGTGGTGGAAAGGCTGCTGGGCGAATTGAAGATTCTGAAGGGGCGGTCGGTGGGATTGCTGGGACTGGCATTCAAGCCGAACACGGACGATTTGCGCGAGGCGCCGTCGCTCGATATTGCGCGGCGGTTGATCCAGCATGGCGCGCACGTGAAGGCGCACGACCCGGTGGCGATGACGCGATTCCGGGAGGAATGCCCGGATCTGGAAGTGGAGTTGGTCGAGAAGGCCGAAGCGCTGTTCGAGGATGCCGATGCGGTGGTGCTGGTCACCGAATGGCATGAGTATCTTGAGCTGGACTGGGCGGAACTGAAGGCGCTGACGCGGCACGCCGTGGTTGTGGACGGGCGCAGTTTCCTGGACCGCGAGGAACTGACGCGGAGTGGTTTCCGGGTTCTGACGGTGCCCTGAGCGATGCCGGCGATTGAAGTGAGGCGAGCGCGCCCGGACGAAGCGGACGCGCTGTTGGGGTTGATCCGCGGACTGGCCGCGTATGAAAAGCTGACGCCGCCCGACGCGGCGGCCGAAGCCAGGCTGGTGCGCGACATCTTCGGCGAGAAGCCCCGCCTGGAGGCGTTTCTGGTCTTCGTGGATGGCCGCGCGGGGGGCTACGCGCTGATTCTCGAGACCTATTCGAGCTTTCTGGCGCTGCCAACCCTCTACCTTGAAGACATTTTCGTCGAGCCGGACCTGCGCGGTTGCGGGGCAGGGAAGTCGCTGTTCCGGGCGATGGTGCGCGAGGCGCGCGACCGTGGTTGCGGGCGGATGGAGTGGGTCGTGTTGGACTGGAACAAGCCCGCGCTCGAATTCTACGCACGGCACGGCGCTCGGCCGTTAGATGACTGGATCACGATGCGGCTGACGCGAGAACAGCTCGATTCATTCGGAGGAGAGTGAGCGATGAAGCCCTGGATGCTCTGGACGCTGGCGGTGGTGGTGACGGTGGGCTCGGCGGTCTATCAGCGGATGACCGGCCCGACGCATCCGAAGCGAGGAGAGCGCGAAGTGGCCGGGGAGATGATCAAATTCCGTCTCGTGCGGAGCCATGGCGGCGCGGGCGATGCCGAGGTGGTGGTGCCGGCGCCGGCCGAAGCAGGCGGGACGCTCGTCTGGCGGCGGTTCAAAACGAAGGATGCATGGACGCGGACGGCGATGGAGCGCCGGGGCGGGGAACTGGTGGGCCGCTTGCCGCACCAGCCTCCGGCGGGGAAACTCGAGTACCGGGTGGTGATCGAGAGGGGCCCGGAGCGCGTCTGGCTGACGGGCGACCCGGTGGTGATCCGTTTCCGCGGCCACGTGCCGGACGCGGTGCTGGTGGTGCACGTCATTTTGATGTTCGCCGCGATGCTCTGGTCGAACCGGGCCGGGCTGGAAGCCTTGCTCGGCGGCGGAGCGGGGTTGTGGCGGCTGTCCGTCACGGCGCTGGCGCTGATGTCGCTGGGCGGCATGGTGATGGGCCCGGTGGTGCAGAAGTACGCGTTCGGGGAGTACTGGACGGGCTGGCCGTTCGGCACGGATTTGACCGACAACAAGACGGCGGTGGCGTGGGTGGCATGGATTCTGGCCGTGGTGGCGGAGCGGCGAGGCTGGCGGCGTCCGGCGGTCTGGGTGGCGGCGGCCGCGGCGGTCACGCTGCTGATTTACCTGATCCCGCACAGCATGTTCGGCTCGGAATTGAAGTACGAGTAGTGTTTAGCGCCCGGGCGCGGCGAGAAACCGCAGCAGATCGGGCCGGGTGTTGGGGTTCCCGGTTTCAGGCGAGTGGATCAACAATGCGTTCGCCAGTTCACTCGGCCGGAAATCGAATGGAGGGGCGCCGGCCACGAACTCCTGTTCGATCTGATCAGGGAGCAGCGCCATGCGCCCGGCCGTCTCCACGCGCATCTTCTTCAAATGAGCTGGCGTTGCGCTGACAAGCGCCGCGGCGAATGGGATTTCTGCCCCGTCGGTGAACATTTCGATGCCGGGGCGCGCGGGGCCGGACGGCTTGAAGATGCCGATCAGGTAGGCGGCGAAGTAGTCCATCAGCCGGGTCCTGCCCAGCACGACGAATCCACCCCAGCCGTTTGACACCCAGTCGGTCAGCATCCTCTTCGGGAAATGCGGATTGGCCGGCTCTCCGTCCCGGACCGGATACGCCTGCAGCGCCCCCTCCTCGAACACCCATTCTTCCGGCGCCGCGAGGACTCTCCGCCTCCTGGGTTTCGGGTGCGGACTTGCCAGCCTGGCCAGAAATTCATTCAGAACCCGCCCGCGTTGACGAAGATCGCGATCGGATGCGCCCAGCGACCGCCGCCGCTCCAGGTCCTCTCCGGAAGCAATCAGGCTGCGCGCCCGCTGCAGCACTGGTTCGTGATCCAGGCCATGCTGGTGAAATTGATCCGCCAGCACGAAGCAGAAATCGGTGTAGCTTTCGTCATCGGGGCTGGACGCTTCCGGGAAGGCCTGTTCGACGAGGCGTGCCAGTGCGATGGCGTCGCCGGGCAACCTGCTCAGGTCGAGAAACAATTGGCGCACTTCCGCTGCAACATCGTTCTGATACAGACCTGAACCCCAAACGCCCATTGTTGTCGGAGAGAGTTTATCACGGTCCGCCGCCGCGCCCGTTGCGGATCATGCTAGACTCCGGCGCAATGCCGCAAAACGAGTTCGCCGCCCGCCGCGCCGCCTTTCGCGCCCTTCATGAAGAGGGCTGTTTCGTGATACCGAACCCGTGGGATGCCGGCACGGCGCGCTATCTCCGACATCTGGGCTTCCCCGCGCTGGCCACCACCAGCGCTGGCGTCGCGTTCTCCCGAGGCCTGCCCGATGCTGCCTGGGCGGTGGATCGCGACGCCATGCTGGCCCATATCGCGGAGATCGTCCGCGCGGTGGATCTGCCCGTGAATGCGGACTTCGAATCCGGCTACGCGCACGCACCCGAGGAGGTCGCCGTGAACGTCGCGCTTTGTGTCGAAACCGGCGTGGCCGGTCTCTCGATCGAAGACGCCAGTGGCGATCCCGCGCGGCCGCTGTACGAACTCCCGCTCGCCGTGGAGCGGATTCGCGCGGCGCGGGAGGCCATCGACCAGTCGGGCGGGGATGTCCTGCTGACGGCGCGGGCGGAGTGTCACCTGGTGGGCGTGGCGAACGCGCGCGAGGAGGCGATCCGGCGGTTGTGCGCGTATTCGGAAGCAGGGGCGGATGTCCTCTACGCGCCCGGCCCGCGCGCGCTTGAAATGGTTCGCGAGATCGTCGAGGCGGTCCGGCCCAAACCGGTGAATATCCTGGCCGCCGGCGTGGCCGATTTCACGGTGGCCGATCTTGCCGCGCTGGGGGTGCGCCGGATCAGCACCGGTTCGGCGCTGGCGCGTGCGGCGTGGGGCGGTTTCATTCGCGCCGCCACCGAACTCGGCGCGGAGGGCCGGTTCGACGGCTTCGACGGGGCGGCGCCTTTCGCTGAACTGAACCGGTTCTTTGAACAGGACCGAGCGGGGAAGAAGTCGGAATCCGGGGGGGAGTCCGGGTAATCTGATGGACATGACGGATCAGCCACGCCGCCGCGCCTTCCTGCTCGCCGGGTTGTTGCCGGGCCTGCTCCGGGGCCAGTCCGCCGCGTCTCCGCGCGTGCCTCCGGTGGACGAATCGGACCGCGAAGCTTCGTTCGCGGCCTTCCGGCGTCACCTTCTGGACGTGATCGCCCGCCGGGATGCCGGCGCGCTGCTGGCGGTTGTCGATCCGGAAGTCCGGATGAGCGCTCGCAACCGGCCGGAAGGACGCGATGAATTCGCGCGGTTCTGGCAATTGCGCCGGCCCGGCATGAGCGAAGTCTGGGCGGTGCTCGCGCGGGTGCTCGAGTTGGGGTGCGTCAAAGATGAACAGAGGGGCGGCTTTCTGGCGCCGTCCATCTCCGCGAGACTGCCCGCCGGATTGAATGCGGACTGGCACGAGATCGTCGCGGACGCGGATGAACCCCTCCGCGCGCGGCCCGAGACGGGTGCGCCGGTCGTCATGACCCTCGACTGGCACGTGGTGAAACGGGTCGCCGGCCCGGCGCCCGTCCCGGAAGAGTGGATGGCCGTGGAGGTGCCCGGCGGACCGTCCGGCTTCGTCCGCAAAGCGGCCTTATCCAACCCGCTGGGCTACCGCGCGCTGTTTCAGAAGCGAGACGGCGAATGGCGGATCACCCTTCTCCGTTCCGGCGACTGACCATTGGTCCTCTCTCACTTTTTTCTGAGACAGGGGTCTCCAAAGTGGCATGATAGGGGGAGTGATGTGATGCAGCGCCACTCTACAGACAAGGAGCCCAGCAGGGATGACCCAGCCCCCAGTCACCCCCTTCGCGGAATTGCAAGCGAACTGGCCCCACTTGTCGCTCGAGGATCGCGTCAAGGGCTTCCGTAAGTTCACCCGCGACTACCGCGAGGATCTTTTCCTCAGTCTCAGCTCCGCCGATCAGGCCGAACTCGTGCTCACCATGCCCGAGCACGAGCGCCGGACGTACCTGCGCACGCTGCCCCCCGATGACGTCGCCGACTTGATTCAGGAGGCCGGCGACGACGAGAAGGACGGGTTGATGTCGCTGCTCGACGACGTGGCCCGGACCGAAGTCCGCGCCCTCCTCGCTTACGCCGAAGACGATGCCGGCGGCTTGATGAGCCCGCGCTTCGCCCGTCTCCGGCCCGACATGACCGTCGATGAAGCGATTACCTACCTGCGCCTGCAGAGCCGCAACATGGAGACGGTCTACTACGCTTACGTGCTCGACGCGCAGCAAAGGCTGCTCGGCGTGGTCAGTTTTCGCGAAATGTTCACGTCCCACGGCGCGAAAACGATCGAAAACATCATGCACCGCGACATCATCAGCGTGCAGGAAGAGACCGACCAGGAAGAGGTGGCGCGCCTGTTCAGCCAGCATGACCTCGCGGCGATTCCCGTTGTGAACGCCAGCGGTGTCATGCGCGGTATCGTGACCGTGGACGACATCGTGGACGTCGTCCAGGAAGAGGCCACCGAGGACATCCAGAAGATCGGCGGCATGGAGGCCCTCGATGCCCCCTACCTCGATACCGGTTTCTTCGAGATGGTCCGAAAACGAGCCGGGTGGCTCGCGGTGCTGTTCTTCGGCGAGATGCTGACCACCCACGCGATGGCCCACTACGAGGAGGAGATCGCGCGCGCGGTGGTGCTGGCCGTGTTCATTCCGCTGATCATTTCGAGCGGCGGCAACTCGGGTTCCCAGGCGTCCACGCTGGTGATCCGCGCGATGGCGCTGGGCGAAGTCCGGCTGAAGGACTGGTGGAAGGTGGTCCGGCGGGAGATTCTGTCGGGCCTGGTGCTGGGCGGCGTGCTGGGGCTTTTCGGACTGGCGCGCGTGGTGGTCTGGGAGTGGTTTGGCGGCACGTACGGTCCCCACTATTTCCCGATTGGCCTGACCGTCGGGCTGAGTCTGCTGGGCGTAATCATGTTCGGAACCGTGGCCGGTTCGATGCTGCCGTTCATTCTGAGGCGGCTTGGGTTCGATCCGGCGAGCGCGTCGGCGCCATTTGTTGCCACCCTGGTGGACGTCACCGGGCTCGTCATTTACTTTAGCCTTGCTTCGTATCTGCTTAAGGGAACATTACTTTAATGCGAATTGAGGTGCTGTTTCTTCTCGCGGCCGCCTGCGTCGCGCAGGACTCGCTTGAGATTGCCGGCGTCGCCGTGACGCCTCACGTAATCACCGATGAGACGCGCTACCGGGGGCGTTCCGTGCCCGAGGGCGCGTGGGTCCAGATCGTGCTCCGGAACCCGGCGGACCGTCCTGTGCCGGCGCCCACCCTGGTGAACGGGCGGGAACCGATGCAATGGGTGCTGGGCGGCGAGTGGTCGTGGATGGACGCGCCGCGCGGCGTGCCCGCGGGCGGATTTGCCGTCTTGAGTTTCAACGGGATCACGCCGAAGTGGCGCCCCGGCGCGGAGATCGTGCTGGAGAATCACCGGCGACCCTGGCGGGCGTCCGTGCGCCTCGAAGAGCAGGAAGTCTCGCTCAGCAAGGTCGCCTTCTTCCCGAAACGCGGTCAGGTGGCCATCCATTTCCGCAATCGCGGCAAGTCGGCGGTCCAACTCGAAGCGGT
>DNFG01000262.1:4686-4875 GCA_003487005.1 Bryobacterales bacterium | reverse complement strand
CGCCCCCCCCAGAGCCCCGCCCCCCCGCCCCCCGCCCCCGCGCGAGGGCGGGCAGAGGGGAGTGGGTGCGGTGAAGGGAGCACGCGGGCGCCGAGCCCGCGCGCGGCGTGGGCGCAGCCCTTGCCGACGTCACCGTAGCCAGCGACGACGACGATCTTGCCCGCGACCATCACGTCGGTCGCGCGCTTG
>DNFG01000262.1:0-4366 GCA_003487005.1 Bryobacterales bacterium | reverse complement strand
CTTCGACTTGGTGACCGAGTCGTTGACGTTGATGCACGGGAAGAGCAGCGAGCCGGTCTTGGCCATCTCGTAGAGGCGGTGGACGCCGGTGGTGGTCTCCTCCGACACGCCCTTGACCTCGGCGGCGAGCTTGGTGAAGCGCTGCTGGTCGCGCTTCAGGCTCTCGGTGAGCACCGAGAAGATGACGCGCATCTCGTCGTTGGTCGCGGTCGCCGGGTTGGGTGCCTGGCCCTTCTTCTCCGACTCGACGCCCTTGTGGACGAGGAGGGTGAGGTCGCCACCGTCGTCGAGGATGAGGTTCGGGCCCTTGCCGCCCTTGAACGCGTTGAGCTGGAGCTCGATGTTCTGCCAGTACTCGTCGAGGGTCTCGCCCTTCCAGGCGAAGACCGGGATGCCGGCCTTGGCGATGGCGGCGGCGGCCTCGTCCTGCGTCGAGTAGATGTTGCACGACGTCCAGGTGACCTCGGCGCCGAGCGAGACGAGGGGCTCGATGAGCACGGCGGGCTCGATCGTCATGTGGAGGGAGGCGGGGAGGGGCGGGGGGTGGGGGGGGGGGGGGTGGGCGAGGGCGGGGGGGGGGGGGGCCCCCCCCCCCCCCCCAAAAACCCCGCCCCCCCCCCCCCGCGCCCGCCTCTCCCCCGCGCTCGAATACACCGTAAAGTTCTCGGACTCCACCCGAATCCACTGGCTCTCTTGCGCCGAAACCGCCAGTCCACCCGCTATTAACAGACAAATCAGGAGCCGCATCGCCCCAATCTATATCACATTTCCGACAGTGCCATCGCTGCCGCGAACCCGGAAAGAAACGCCCCTTCCACCCCCGGAAAGCCGAATCCATCCCCAGCCAGCACCAGCGGCCCCGGCTCTTTCATCGCCAGACACGGCTCCGCTTCCCGTGTCTCCGCCATGCTATACCGCCACCGGTGCAACTGCCACTCCCGCACCCCGGACCCGCCCAGCCAGCCCTGCGCCGCCTCCAGCATCAGCCCCGCCACCCGTTCGGCTGGCTCGTCGTAGTGGCTGCTCGTGAACGCCGCCGTCGCATGGATCGTCACCGCCCCCGGCCCTTCCGTGATCCCCTTCCGCGCATTGTCCGCTATCCACTGCACCGGCCCCTCTCCCGGTTCCACGAATCCCGCTTCGCCCAGTCCCGAATCGCCGTCAAGCGCCGCCATCAGTGCGAAACAGGACGTGTACCGGATCCGCTTCAGACGCCCCTCCATCCGGCCCGCCACCCCACCCAGTAATTCCAATGCCTGCGGCACCGGCGCCGTCACCACCAACCCCGCCCCGCAATGCTCTTCACCGGCCTCCGTCCGCAGATGCCATTCCCCGCCCCGCCAGGCCATCTCCACTATCCTGCTGTTCAAACGGACGTCCAACACCGCCGCGAGATATTTCGGGATCGCGTTCATCCCTGCAACCCCCCGGTATCGCGCCCGGCCCCCCTCCCGGAACCACTCCTCCGCCACCCCCGCGGCCCGCCATCCCTCCACTGCCGACCGGAATCTCGGCGACGTCGCCGTCAAATACTGCGCGCCGTGGTCGAATCTCTGCCCGCCGATCCGCCGCGTCGCCATCCGGCCTCCCGGCCCTCTCCCCTTTTCCAGAACAGTCGCCTGCCCTCCCAGCGCCTGCAAATGTCTGGCCGCGGTCAGCCCCGCGAGTCCTGCACCCACAACGAGATACTTCATAGCGCGCACCACACCGCTTTGCCGATGCTGGCAACGCGGTGTGGGATGAATTTTTTTTCGAGGGAATTAGTGGCGGATCGGGCCGAGGGGGGTCATGGCGGCGTCAAAATCGATCTCGGGGCCGCCTGCGTTGGGGTTTTCCTGCTTCTCGACTTTGCGCTGTTCGCGGCGTTCCTGCTTTTCCTGCTGTTTATCCAGACGGGAAAGTTCGCGCTGGCGCTTACTGAACGTAGTGAAGGATCGACGTGCGATGGGAGTCTCCTTTCGGTCGAAGGGAAATGCACGGCCCGTGATGCTCAGGCCAAAAACCGGCCTCCGCCGGCCAACGCCTCGCTGGCGTCCTCAACCATTGTAGCAGGTATCCTCCGATCTTCACCCCCGTCCCAGCACCCATTCGATCCCTCCCAGCAGATGCCGCCGCAGCAAAGCATCACTGTAATGCTCGATTTTGTGCCCCAGAGCCGAATAAAACACCCTCCCGCGGCCAAATCGATGCGCCCACGCCAGCGGCAACGCGTCTCCGAACCGCTCGCCCGGATACTCCGCCTTCTTCGGATCATCCAGTTTCGCCGGGTCCGTCACCAGCAAAACCCGCATTCCCGGCGCCAGTTCGTTGTTGTAGTAACACTCGTCGTCCCACTCGAACGCCGCAGGCAACCCCCGCGTCGCCGGATGGTCCGGGTCCGCCACCCGCACCGTGAATGTCTGCATCCGCGGATGCCTCACGAATCGCCCCCCCATGATCTTCGGAAACTCCGCCCACTGCCTCTCGCTCGCCGTCGCCGAATGGATCCCCGCCAGTCCCCCGCCCTCCTCCACGAACGACCGGAACGCCGACCGCTGCGCCTCGCTCTCAAACGCCTCGTTGTTCGAATTCGAAAACACCAGCGCCCGGTACTTCTTTAGATTCTGCACCGTGAACACCGCCGGATCGGCGGAATGATCCGCGGCGAACCCGTGCTGGGCCCCCAGTTCCTGAATCATCGCCACGCTCGCCTCAATGTTGTCATGGACATAGCCCTTCCCGTTCGTCACATGATTCCGCGTGTAGATCAACACCCGCGGAGTCTGCGCTCCCAGCAACGGAGCCATCAACAAAGCCATCGTCCGGCGTCGATTCATAGCGCCTCGTATTGTATGACTTTCTAGCGCCGCCCCGCCTGGTCCGGCATCCCTTCTACACGATGCGCCTTCTCCCCCTCGCCCTCGCTCTGTCCTTCATCCCCGCCGCTCCGGCGGAAAACACCTGGCCCCAGTGGCGAGGTCCCTTGCGCACCGGCGAAGTCCCCGGCGCTTCCGAGTGGCCCGCCTCTCTCGCCCGCCTCGATCGCCTCTGGCGCGTCGAACTCGACAAAGGCTTCCCCGGTCCCATCGTGACCGAAGACCGCGTTTTCGTCGCCGAAACCGCCAATACCGACACCGAACTCGTCCGCGCCCTCGACCGCAAATCCGGCCGCGAACTCTGGCGCGCCTCCTGGAAAGGCAAAATCTCCGTCCCCTTCTACGCCAAACGCAGCGGCGACTGGATTCGCGCCACCCCCGCCTGGGACGGCGAAGCCCTCTATGTCGCCGGAATGGAAGAGGTTCTTGTCGCCCTCGACGGCAAAACCGGCAAAGAGCGGTGGCGCGTCGATTTCCCCCTGCGCTTCGGCACCCCCAAACCCGAATTCGGTTTCGCCAGTTCACCGCTCGTTCACGGCGAGTTCATCTTCGTTCAGGCCGCCAACGCCCTCGTCAAACTGCGCAAAAAAACCGGCGAAACCGTCTGGCGCACCCTCGAAAACCGCGAAAACATCTTCGAAAGTGGCGCTTTTTCGTCGCCTTTCCTCGCCCGGACCAACGGCCGCGACGTCCTCCTCGTGCAGAGCAGGACCACCCTGCATGGCGTCGACCCCGAGTCCGGCAAAGAGATCTGGTCCCAACCCGTGCCGAACTTCCGGGGCATGAATATTCTCACCCCCGTCGCCTACCGCGATGGCATCTTCACCTCAAGCTATAGAAACGAAAGCTACTTCTACCGCGTCCGCCCCGACCAGTCCGTCGAAGAAGTCTGGCGCAACAAGACCAAGGGCTACATGTCCACCCCCGTTGTCATCGGCGACTTCGTCTACCTCCACCTCCACCTCCAGAGCCAGCGCTTCACCTGTCTTGACCTCCGGACCGGTGAAACCCGCTGGACCTCCCCCCAACCCTTCGGCCAGTATTGGTCGCTCGCCGTCCGTGGCGACAAGATCCTCGCTCTCGACGAACGCGGCCAACTCCTGCTGGTTCGCGCCAATCCGGATCAGTTCGAACTGCTCGACTCCCGCGATGTCACCGAGTCCAGCGCGTGGGCACACCTGGCCGTCGCAGGCGAAGAGGTCTTCATCCGCGACCTGAACGGTATCACTGCATATCGCTGGAAGAAATAGCCTTAACGATACTTGCGCAGCACCGCCAGGAGCCGTCCCTGAATCTGGACCTTCTCGGCCGGAACCCGGATCGGTTCCATTGCGCTGTTTGCCGGCTGCAACCGGATCACCGTCCCGCCGTCCTCCCGGTAGATCCGTTTGAGGGTTGTTTCCGATCCATCCACCAGCGCCACCACGATCTCGCCGTCCCTCACCTGGGTGGTCCGCTGCACGAGGACATAGTCCCCGTTCAGAATGTGGTCTTCGATCATCGATTCGCCG
>DNFG01000072.1 GCA_003487005.1 Bryobacterales bacterium | reverse complement strand
GGGTTTCGTCTTGGCCTCCACCTCAGCATCGGTGTCGCGAAAAACGCCTCGCTCTCGGGGAAGAAAAAGCTCTTTGATGGTCGGCACGAGTAAGACTCTTGAAAAGGTGTGCCGCACTACAACGCCATCCAGGTCATAGAGGAGAGGGGAGGTCGCACTGTGTCTGAATCCGTGTCGTTCATCTGGCATGATCACTGCCCAGGTTGAACTCTCGGACAAGATCTCCAGTTCCGTGGAGTGCTCTTCGTGTGGCGTGCGCCCAAGCAGCAGGATGTCGCCCTGCCGCAGACCTACCTGCTCCGCCCGGCTACCGGGAACAACCGACGTAATGACTAAAGCGCGATCTGGAAGTGCCTCTGGGAAGAAGAGGAGACTCACCGAGAAGAGAACACAGGCGGTGACAACACTTGCGATTGGCCCGGCAAGAACAATCAGCACCCTCTCCAACCTACTCTTGTTTACGTAGTAGTGATGGGGAAGCTCCGTCTCCTCGGGCGGATTGTCAAATTGGACAAAGCCCAGACCAGGGATCAGTCTCCACTCCCAAGCAACACTCCCAAGCTGGAACCCCACCAGTCGTGGGCCGAGCCCGACCTGCACCTTCGAGATGGCAGTCTCGAAACCGGCTGCGACGAAGTAGTGGCCAAGCTCATGGAATAGCAACAGTGCGTGAATCGCGGCCCAAATCAGGCAAATCGCCACCAAGTGGGCGGCAATACTGGGGATCTCCATTTTGATGTTTTAGCAGATCGAACGTCACCTCGTGGCAGGAGCGAGGCATAACGATGAGGTATGCCAGAGAACGAATTCGAAAAGATCATTAAGGCGTGCGCGGATCGTCACCCGAAGCCTGATCCCTTAAAGGACTTGTCACTGCTGTTGCCAGCACGCGTTGGCACGATGGACCTCCTCCGGCACCTGTTTATCGGTGGCCCGCTTCCAAAGAGCCCGTTGCGTGAGGCGGAGGATAGGAGAGAGGAGGCGATCTCGAGGTGCGTAAAGGATGAGGTCTATCGGCCGTTACGGCAAGCAGAAGCCGAATTGGTCCAAAAGGAAAAGGCAGAGTTGGCCCAAGAGCAGATCGCAAAGCCCCGCAAGTCCCCGCTGCAAGGAACCAAAGACGGAAGCACCGAGGTGACCGGAGCAAAGGGGTCCACCTTGATACCGCGCCACGTTCCTCCGCAGTCGCTGATTCCGAATCGGAAGTAGGACCGTGCTCCGAGGAGCATAATCCGGAGGGTAGACTATGCTCTATGGCAGAGCCTAGGCAGATCCTTCGCTATAGCTTGGTGATTGTTCCACTGCTCGTCGGTGCCACTCTTGTGGGCGTAGGACTTGATCGATTCCACAAAGGAGAATGGCATCCAACGTTGCTCGGATGGAGTGTCCTCTCGGCTCCTCTGCTTTTCGGACTCTGGAGGATTCGCCATCTTGGAGTTGGTTCAAGAGGGATGGTGGCCCTTGGAAGCGTCGCTTTTCTTGTCGGCGTTTTGATCCCTGAAATAGCCCCTTTTGCGCGACGCTACAGAACTCCATTTGAGCGGGCGCATGGGTATCCCGAGAGGCTCACCTTTCTCACTCTCAAGAAAGATCAATCAGGCAAGAAGACTCTGGTCGTCTCGACACTTCCAAACACAACGCTTTTCACGGTGGATGTCGAACACGAGATCGCTCCTACAGGCTTTGGACTTCTGGAAGGTATATCCAAAGAACATCCCCTTGTTGTTGCCAAGGGGGATCGCCAGGATTGCCTCGGGCCAGACGGAAAGGTTTATTTCAACTGGCGTTACAAGCGGGTGCTTCGCTGTCTTGCTGAGAACGGCCCAGTGATCGTTCAGCAGCCAGATGGGAAGTTCGAGCTAACCCGGATGGACGGCTCTCCGATTAGAGTCCTGCCGTATCTCGATATCAAGCCAACGTCGTCGGACTCAAAGCTGGCATTGGCACAACAAGCGGACGGTGCTTGGATTCTGATCGGGCTGCACAACGGCCAGGAGGCCACTTCTGTCCCGGTCCTCCCGAACAGTAGCAACCGGGCAGATGAACGAGCCAGGCAGCTCCTGTCGCCGGATTGGATCACTCATAGCTGCGGTCGCATGCTCTTTGTGGAGAACGGAAAGCTCGGGGTCACCGAGTACAGGTCGATATTGCTTGAGGCCCTCTACGATGACCTGCGCATATATCCGACTTATCGTCCGGTGTCTGAGGGAGGAGGCCGCTACATTCGGAAAGCCAGTTCTCAAGAGCGAAGCGTCTGGAGTGCAAAGCGAGCTGCTCTGGCAATGGCATTGGACAATCCGGAAAATGGATGTCCGGATACCGCCATCGTCGCGAAGGATGGACTCTCAGGGATCTATGACCTGGACAAGAGGCGGTGGGTCATTGAACCGATTCTTCCGCAAAACCTGGCTTTCGGGATTCCCGTGGAACGCGACGTCGAAGGTCGATACCTCTTTCAAGGGGAAGAGATCCGCCCTGGCGACAAGTTCAGCCGTGAAGTGGACGGTAACATGTGGAAGATCGTGAAGAGATGATTCTCTGCGGGGACAAGTTGGGAGGGAGTTCCCCCTACCAAGCCCTCCGGGAGCGCGTTGCGCTGCCTTGGCAGGCTCTGCGCCGCTGCAGGTCCAACGTCGGACACAGCAAAGGGAGATAAGGACTGACAGTCAGCCTGGCCTGCTAGCATTATCGGGATGGCCCGGTCCGAAAGGAGCCCTGCTCCAAAACTGCTCCATTAACGGAGCCTCTGGAGCAGACCGTTGAAAACAGGGTGGTTTGAAAGCGCCTTTGATCGACACCGTAGACGCCATTGTCTTTATTTTTCAATCCACAGTGATTTTCCCAAGCTGGACGTCGTGGGTTCGAGTCCCATCTCCCGCTCCATCGTTTCAACGTTTTGCCGATAGTGGCCGGCACGACAGTACGACGTTTCTCCATGATACTGACATGGAGCCGCCCGGTGGATGCTGCAGACACCCACCGGGCAACCCTCAAACCTTGGTCAGGTTGCGCGGAACTACACCTGGACAGCCAGTCGCGGCCTTCGCCATTCGCTGCACTGCCCAAAACAAATCTCATTGTATGCGTTTTCCCATCCGGCGCATCGTTGATGCTCGAACTTCGAGCGGGGTCTGCCGGTACTCGTTCTCGTGAACATCGACGCCGTGCCCCAAGAGATCCGCCCGAATCTTCGCATCGGGCTCACACTGCCCCAGTTCAGTCGCACAGGTCCTCCGCATGACCTGGAAGCTCACCCAACCCAGTCCAGCCTTTGCCAGTGCGGGCCGGATGCGGCGCCGGAACACGTTCGCATAGTCCAGCGGGGTCTTGCCGGTCTCGGACGGAAACAGCCACGCGCCCGCCGCCTTGTCGGTCAGCCAGGTCATGTACTCCACCAGCGCCCGCTGCGTGCCCTCGGTCAAGGGCACCGTCCGGACGCCCCTCTTGCTCTTCGGTGTGTCCACCACTCCGCGGTAGATCCGCCGCCGGATATGCACCACGCCGCCGTCGACGTCCGCCAGCCGCAACCCCACCACTTCACCAGGGCGAAGGCCTTCTACGGCCGCCAGCCGCAACAGAAGCCGCTCCCGAATCTCCAGGCAGAATTCCGCCAACTTCACCTGGTCCGCGGTCATCACCTGCTTGACGGGCGCCGCCTTCACCACCGGTTGCACCAGCGCCGCGGCCGGCTGCACCTGAATCAACCCGTCCGCCACCGCCATATTGAAGATGGCCTTCAACTGCCAGCGGACGTGTTCCACGATGGAAGCGGACTTGCCGGCCGCCGCCAGCCCGTCCAACAGCGCCTGTAGTTCGCGCCGTGTGATCGTCGCCAGCGTCCGGTCACCTATAGGGTCGAGGATGTGGGTTGCGATGATCTGCTCGGTTGTTGCCCGCGTGCTGGCCTTCCACGTCCGGCTTTTCACCACCAGATACTCGTCTTCGATGTACCGTCGCAGTGATCCACCACCGGAAGCCCTTGCCGCAGCGCCGGCATTGAGGGGAGCGAGGATGCGGTCCAACTCGCCGCGGGCCTCTGCCCTCGTCATCTCCTTATACGTGCCCAAGATGCGAGTCCGCCCGCGGCCGTTCTCGCGCCATTGCGCCCGCCAGACCTTCCGGCCGCTGTGCAGAACTACTTGGAGACTGCCGCGCTGCACTTCTCGCGATCCTCCAACCAAGCGTACAATGTCGATTCTTTGACAAGAATCTTCCGGCCTATCCGCGCCACTGGCAGAGCGGAGCAGCCGGGGAGCTTCCCATTAATCAATCGGCTGAACGTCGCTGGCGACATCTGTAGGATGGTCCGCGCTTCTTTGGGGTTCAAGAGTGAGTTTGGCATCTGTAGGGATTAACGAACTATGCCGAGCAAGTGGACCACATCCCCAAGCATTTTTTGGGCTCGTTTCGTTTCTGAGAGGGGGCGCGCGGGCTCGACGACAGCCACCGCACGCCCCACCTGGCGCCGGGGGGACCGAAAACCCCGACGAAACGGGCGGGGGAACCAAGGAACCCCGCCCGCGTCTCCGCCGGCCGGAAGGAGCACAGCCAGCGGAGAATCCCATGAATCACTCTGCTTGGCCTCGGGCCTGTATTTCTACCTCGGGCCCGGAATCGTCCTCGGGGTCCTCGGTCTCATCCCAAAGGAACTCATATTCGTCAAACCGCTCGGGGGTCAGCCGGGCCAGCCGGGCCGCACGTAACCGCAGCGAGGTCAGGGCCGCGCGCATCGGGCCTCCCATGCTTGGATCCACTCCTCAGCCGCCTCGCCTCGAAGGCCTCGGGGGGCCTCGGGATGGGCCAGCATCACCACCCGCTTATCAGCCCCAACGAAGATCAGCGGAGGGCAGCGGGGGGGCAGCTTCCGGGCCAGCTTGCGGGCCTTCGCCAGGAGGGCGGTCACGTTTGCGCGCATCTCGCCTCCCACCAAGCCGCCGCCTCAGCGCCGCTCAGGCAGGGCCGGTCAGCCCATCCCACAAAGGCCGCGGATTCGCTTCCGTCCTCAGCCGTGGTCAGGATCACATAGGGTTCAGGGTCCGCCGGCAGGTTGCGGGCCAACTTGCGGACGCGCCGCCGGAGACTGTCAAGGTCGTACATGGCGCGCCTCCATCTCTTCCAGGGATTCGCGCAACCGCTCCACTTTGTCCATCAGGTCTGAGACCTCCACCGCGCGCAACTGTTGGGACACCAGACCCGCCAGGGCCGCACCCTCGGAGGGGGAAATTTCACCCACACTGACCTCGGCCGCAATCGCGTTGAGGGCGTCCAGGGCGTCCGCCGCCGTGTTCACCGGGGGCAGCTTCAGCGGGATCAGCCGCTCTCGCGCCGGGGGGATCAGCCGGGAGAGGAACCACGTCAAGAGGCCGGAGTCACCGTCCATCGCCATCTGCGCGCCCTTGCGGACCAGGCCGGGGGAAAGGTCCTCCACCGCCTCCAGGATGACGTTTCGGATCATCGCTCGGGAGCCTCTGGGCCTTCCGCTTGGATTGCCGGAGACGCCGGGCTGGAAGCGCCCGCGCGAATCCCGGGCCTGCTGTGCGCCTGCTTTGGCAGGTGGATCAGGAGGCCGCTTTGGGGGCCGCTTGCTCACAGCACCGCCCTCCGCCAGGTCAGGGTCACCACGACCGTCCCATCCTTGGCCTCCTCGCCCGCCTCCGCCACAGTGTAGGGGCCGAAGGGTTCGCCCACCGGGATGGCCGCGCCGGGCCGCAATCCGCGCGTGGCGGGGTCATCCGCCGGGAGCCGGAGATCCAATCGGACGCACTCCACCCGCCGGGCCGGGCCGATGCGTTCAAAGGCCGTCGCCATGTTCGCCAGGTGTCGGCGGAGAGGGTTCTGGGCCATGTGCTCAATCCCGGTGGATGGCCGCGCGGATTGCATCGCAGACCGCTTTGGTTTCCTGGGGGGTCATGCCGGGTTTGATGTCCTCCAACTGGGGAGGGCGGGGAGCAAGGGTTCCGGCGCCGGAGGCCTTCGCTTGGGTGAGGGCGCGCTCCAGCCGGGCCAGCTCCTCGGGGGTGAAGTTGGTCAGGTCGAAATTCATGGGTTCATCGTTCCTTTCACTTTTCAATCAGCC
>DNFG01000037.1 GCA_003487005.1 Bryobacterales bacterium | reverse complement strand
TGCTCTTCCGATCTCTGTCCGGTTGACGTCTGGGGGGAGAATTATTGAGGCAACCGGACAGGCGCGGGGGGAGTCTCTCGAATGAAGGATAGGAACGGACACCGAATGCGGCTGATGATGGCAGCGCTGGGATTGGTTTTGCCCGGGTGGGCGGACGTGGTGGAGGAGGCGCGAGCGAAGTATGACAAGACAGACTACCGGGAGGCGCTGGCGCTGCTTGACAAAGCGGGGGGCGGGGCCGAAGCGCAACGGCTGAAGGGGCAGTGTCTGTATCAGATGAGGGATTACAAAGGGGCGGTGGAGGCGCTGGAGAAGGCTCCAGCGGGGGACGCAGCGGTCCAGCACTGGCTCGGGCGGGCGTGGGGGCGGCGGGCGGAGTCGGCGAGCGTGTTCCAGGCGCCGGGCTACGCGGTGAAGGCGCGGAAGGCGTTTGAGCGGGCGGTGGAACTGGATCCGGGGCGGGTGGAGGCGGTGAGCGATCTGATCGAGTATTTCGTGGAGGCGCCGGGTTTTCTGGGGGGCGGGGTGGAGAAGGCGGAAGCGCTGGCAGAAAGTCATCTGCGGAAGCGAAATCCGGCGCAATATCAATTCGCTTTGGCCCAAATTGCACGTAAACGGAAGCAGGATGACGTGGCGGAGCGGGCGCTGCGACGGGCGGCTGAACTGGAACCGGGATCGTCGGGGAGGCTGGCAGATCTGGGTCGATTCCTCGCCGAGCGGGGGCGGATCGAAGAAGCGGAGGCGGTGTTCGCGAAGGCGGCGAAGCTGGAGCCGAAGGCGCCGGGATGGCGAATTACGCAGGCTCGGGTCTATGTGGAAAAGAAGGCGAAAACGGGGGAGGCGCGGCGGCTGCTGGAGGAGTATGTCCAACTGCCGCTCACGCCGGATGACGAGCCTCGGCGGGTGGCCGAAGGGTTATTGAAGCGGTTGCGCTAGAAGCGGGCGCCGGGGATCTGGAGATCGGCCTTGGCCCAGGCTTTCTGGAAGGCGGCGCGGGCTTCGGTGGCGTCTTTTTTCTGTGCTTCGAGAGCCTGGGCGAGGCCAAGCAGGGCCCAACCGTTGTTGCGGTGACGGGTCAGGTCCTCGCGAAAGACCTTCTCGGCTTCGGCGGGCTGTCCGGCGGCCAGGAGGATGGCGCCGAGGTTGTGGCGCGGGGGAATCGGCCAATCAGGGGGCTCGCTATAGAGGAGGCTGTCCTCCTTCTCGACGGCGCGCCGGAGAGCGGCGATGGCTTCAGGGAAGCGCTTGCGGCTGGCGGCGATTTCGCCTTCGAGGACATCGACGCCGATGCGGGCGATGGCGCCAAGGGAATTGAGGTCCATGATGAGGAGTTTGTCGAGTTCCGGGTCGGCCGCCAGCTTGCGGAGGGAGGCGAGTTCACGGGCGGCTTGGTCGGGACGGCCCTGGGCGGCGTGGGCGATGCCACGGCCATAGTGCCAGATGGCGAGCTCAAACTGGGAGCCTTCGGGCTTTTTGGCGGCGAGAACCTGCTCCCAGCGGCCGAAGCGGAGGTCGGTAAAGGTGGGAATGGTGTGGAGCAGGTGGGGGAAGCCGAAGCCGGGGATGTCCATCATGTCGTGGCCGTGGTGGTGTCCCACTTTCTTTGCCGCCTCGATCATTTCAGCGGAGCGGCCCTCCATGGCGAGGGTGGCGGTGAGGAAGTGGACATTGTGGGGGTAATACCCGGCGGGATAGATGCCCTGGGCGCGGCATTGGGTGATGTAGTCCTCGTCGGCGGCGATGGCGCGGATGTTGGCATCGGTGGCGTCGGAGTATCGGCCGACCCGGATGTAGATGTGGGAGGGCATGTGGACAAGGTGCCCGGCGCCGGGCATGAGGGAGCCGAGGAGGTCGGCGGAAGGGATGGCGCGGTCGGGGTTGGGGGAAGCTTCGACGGCGTGGATGAAGTAGTGGTGGGCTCCTGGGTGGCGCGGGGCGAGTTGAATGGCCCGTTCGAGGGCGGCGATGGCTTTCTGCATCTCGGGCTTGGCTTCGCCGTTCTTCGCGTAGTAGTTCCAGGGCATAGTGTCCATGACGGCGGCGCCATAGAGGGTGGCGATGTCGGCGTCGTCAGGGAAGCGCTGGTAAACCTTCTCCATGGCTGCGGCGTAGGCCTCCAGCCGCTGCTGGCGGTTCTGGCCTTCGGAGTCGGCGAAGCGGACGGCGATGGCGTCGATCAGGGCCTGTTCGGCCGCGGTCATGCCCGATTTGTGGGCGAGGGCTTTGCGGGCGGCGGTGTAGGCGGCGCGCTCGCGTTCCTCTTCCACGGCGGAATCGTTGATATTGGGCCCGACGGCGAGGGCTTCGCCCCAATAGGCCATGCCAAGTTTGGGGTCGTGGCGGGCGGCTTCCTGGAAGCTGCGTTTGGCTTCGTCGTGATTGAAGCCATAGACAAGAGCGAGGCCCTGGGTGAAGTAGCGCTGGGCGAGGTCAGACTGCGTGCTCACTTTGCGGTCGTAGTCGCCGAGGTTGCTGAGCAGCGGGGAGAGGTGGCCGTCGCGGGTGGTGACGGCGAGGTGAGCCTCGTCGGGGTGATGGTGGTGGCTACAGCCGCCCGCGACAATCACGAGCAGCGTAAACAGGACAAGTCGGCATGGATTCATGGTCTTCGAGTGTAGACGCGAAAAGATGCGGAGCCAAGGGTCAAATGAAGATGCAAAACTGGTGCTATGCCATCGGGGCAGTTCTGGATCGAGGTTTTGCGGTTTTCGTGGCAGGCGTTGCAGGCGAACCGCGTACGGACGGCGTTGACCGCGCTGGGGCTGATTATTGGCAACGCGAGCGTGATTCTGGTGGTGACGATCTCAATCACCAGCCGGGATCTGATTTTGGACAAGATCCGGGGGATCGGATCGAATCTGGTGTACGCCTACTACGACGCGGGCGGGATGGACGAAGCGAGGGCGAATGCGGATTTTGTCAAATTGGGCGACGTGGAGGCGGTCCGGACGCAGTTGGGCGCGCGGATCGTGGCGGCGACGGCGGTGATGAACACGATGGACCGGATGGTGGTGGACGGGCGGGAGCGGGACGTCAGGGTACTGGGGTCGGACGAGCACTACGCGGCGGTCAGAAACCTGCTGCTGCTGGCCGGGCGGCCGCTGGATGCGAGCGATGTGGCGCTCCGGCAGAAAGTGGGCCTGCTGGACGAGCGACTGGCGCGGATGCTGTTCGGCCCGCCGGATGCCGCGGTGGGGCGGACACTGAAGATCTACGGGCTGCCGTTCACGGTGGTGGGCGTATTCAAGGAGCGGACGGAGACGTTCGGACTGAGCGAGTTGGGGGACACGGGGGCGGTGCTGATTCCAGTGACGGTGCAGAGACTGTTTGTTCCGGTGGAACGGGTGGATCCAATGTATGTGCAGGTGCGGGAGGCCGAAGACGTGCCCGCGGTGAGCGCGGAGGTGGAACGAATTCTGGCCGGGCGGCACCGGGAGGGGGCGCGGTACACCGTGCAGAATCTGGGCGGCATTCTGGAAACGGCGGACACGGTGGCGTCGGTGTTGACGCTGGTACTGGTGCTGGTTTCGGCGATTGCCCTCGTGATTTCGGGGATCGGGATCATGAACATCATGCTGGTGACCGTGACGGAGCGGACCCGGGAGATCGGACTGCGGATGTCGCTGGGGGCCTCGCGCCGGGCGGTGCTGGCGCAGTTCCTGACCGAAGCGGTGTTGATCAGCGTGGGGGGAGGAATGCTCGGAATTCTGGTGGGGGTGGCGGTGCCGGTGGCGGTGAACGCGGCGCAGGCTGAGGTGCAGGTGCCGGTGTCCGGAGTGTCCGTGGCAGTCGCCCTGGGGGTCTCCATCGCGGTCGGGGTAGTCTTCGGGTTGTTGCCGGCGAACCGGGCATCGAGGCTGAATCCGACCGAAGCGTTGCGGTACGAGTAGCGGGACGGGGGTGTTCCGTTGTGGGATTGGCGGGACGGCAGGGGGGTGCTTGTCAATGGAATCAGTGCTTTCCGGTTTGGCACGGGGCGTGCAATTCGTGAGCTTGGCCGCGGAGCGCGCTACGCTACGAGTGATGCTTTACCTGATCTTCTTCTTGATGATGGGCAGCGGCCTTGGCGCTGCGGACCCGCGGGTGGTCACGTTGAAGGAAGCGGTGGATCTGGCGTTGCGACAGAATCCGGATCTTGTTGTGGCGCGGCTCGATGAGCAGAAGGCGCATCTGGAGGTGCGGGCGACCCAGGAGGGATTGTTGCCCCGGTTCATCCTGGGCAGCGGGCTGGCATATACGTCGGGTATGCCAATGAGCGTGGAGGGTTCGGCGCCGACGGTAGTCCAGGCGCGGGCAGTGCGGTCGTTGTACAACGCACCGCAGCGGCGGCTCACGGAGATGGCACGGGCAGAGGCCGTGGGAGCGGGCCACGCGGCGGACCTCGTGCGGGAGGATATCGCGTTGCGAACGGCTGTTTTGTACCTCGACCTCGAGCGGTTCAGCCGGGCGGCGGAGTTGGCCCTGGAGCGGGTGGAAAGTCTGCGGAAAGTGGAGGCGGCCGTGCGGTTGAGGGTGGCGGAGGGGCGGGAACTGGAGATCGAGGGCAAACGTGCTGCCGTCAATCTGGCTCGGGCCAGGCAGGGGGCTGCGGCCTTGGGGAGCGCACGCCGGGCCCAGGCCCAGGCTCTGGCGCTGGTTCTCGGCCTGGAGGCAAGCCAGGATCTGCACCCCGCTGGCGAGGAGTGGATGAACCCGGACCTGCCGGAAAGCGAGGAGGCGGCGGTACGGGCCGCCTTAAGCGATCATCCGGATCTGAAGCGGCTGGAGGCTGCGATCAGAGCGAAGGGGTTCGAGGCACGGGCGCACCGGGAGGCGCGGCTGCCGAAAGTCGATTTGCTGGCGCAGTACGGCTTGCTGGCCCGGTTTAACAACTACGACCAGTTCTTCAACCGCTACCAGCGGCACAACGTGCAGTTTGGAGCATCGTTCGCGATTCCCCTGTTTGCGTCACCGGCCGACGAAGCGCGTGCGGCAAGGGTGGGAGTGGAGGGTCGGCGGCTGCGAGCGGAGTTGGCTCAGGCGAGAGGCCGGATTGAAGGACGAGCCCGCGATGCCTGGAGGCAGTTGCAGGATGCCGAACTGGTCCTTGAGGTGGCGCGGGCGGACCTGGATCTGTCGCGGGAGCAGGTCACGGTTCTTCTGGCGCAGGCGCAGGAGGGGCGCGCCTCCCTCGCCCAATTGGAGCAGGCAAGGGTGGCGGAAAATGAAAAATGGCAACAACTCGGTGAGGCGCGCTATGGTGTCGAACGGGCCCGGCTGGAATTGCTGCGGAGCGCGAACCAGTTGAGTGCGGCACTGCGATAGGGAGCGATGGGTTCGCAGGGTACTCGAGTACTGGTGCAAGGAGTACGCTCCCGGCCACAAAATGGACATTTGGCGCGATTGCCCGCCGTCATGCGGTATGTTCAACTAGTGAGGTACGGAGGAGAAGTGTCCCTGGCCGGACGCGAAAAGGATAGACCGATGCTCAAGCGATCACTATATATTCTTTGCATGCTGATGATGGTCCTGGCGGGCTGCAGCCGGGATCCGGAAACTGTGAAGAAGAAGTACGTGGAGAATGGCGACCGGTTCTTCCAGCAGGCGAAGTATCGGCAGGCTTCGATCATGTACAGGAATGCGATCAAACGCGATCCCAAGTATGGTGAAGCCTACGCGAAGCTGGGTGACAGTGAACTGCGGCGAGGCGATATTCGTCAGGCTGTGGGCGCCTTCCGGCGGGCGATCGAACTCTTGCCCGACACCGACGATCCGGCCGGCAAGCTGGCCGACATCTACCTGGCCGCGTATGCTATTGGCAAACAGCAGAATCCCGTATTGCTCAATGAGGTTCGCGACCTGGCGGAGGCGCTGTTCCAGAAGGACAAGAACAGCTATCATGCATTGCGTTTACAGGGCTTCCTCCACGTCTCTGACAACCGGATGAAGGACGCGCTCGACTACTTCCAGCGCGCGGACCGAATCCGGCCCAAACAGCCTGAACTCCGGTACGCGATCGCCCAGGTATTCCTCCAGGACGGCAATTGGGAGGAAGCAGAACGCACAGCGCGGCAGTTGATTTCGGATTCCCCCGGCTACCTGCAGGCTTACGATTTCCTCGCCACGCAGTATGCCCTCAGAAAACAGCCGGAGTCGGCTCTCGAAGTACTCAACAAGCGGATTGAGAACCATCCCAAGGCGGCTCGCTTCCGGACTCAGTTGGCAGGCTACCTCTATCTGCTGGCCCGCCGGGACGAGGCCACCAAGATTCTCAACGAAATCCTTGCCAAGGAGGACGAACTGCCCGGCGCGCGGATGGAAGTTGGCGATTTTTATGCAAGGACCCGGGATTTCGAACGGGCGTTGCAGATCTATGGCGAAGGTGCGGCGAAGAACGATGCCCAGAAATCCGCATACCGCCTCAAGCGCGTTCTCTCCTTCGTCGCCCAGGGCAAGCTCGATCCGGCGATGGCCGAAGTTGAACAGGTTCTGAAGGACGACCCCCAGAACAATGATGCGCTGTCCCTGCGGGCCTCCCTCCAGCTTCAGTCGGGCGATCGCGAGAAGACCACCTCGGCGATCGCCGATCTGCAGACCCTGATCGGACGCGAACCGCGCAACGCGGTGATTCGTTACAACCTCGCGCGCGCTCATCAGAGCCGGGGCGAACTCGACGCCGCGCGCGTCCAGTTCTCCGAGGCCGTCAAGATCAAGGATGACTTCGTTGCCGCCCACATCGGGTTGGGCCAGGTCAGCCTGCTGAAGAGAGATTTCGGTTCGGCAATTGAATCGGCCGAGCGGGCGCTCAAGATCGATTCCGCCAACCTGGCGGCGAAAGTCGTCAAAATTAATGCACTGATCAACAACAATAACCTGCGGCAGGCGCGATTCGATCTGGATGCGTTTATGCGGCAGAATCCCGATTCCCCGGATCTGCAGTTCCAGTTGGCCCTCGTAAATTTCCAGGAAAATCGCTTTGCTGATGCGGAAAAAACCTTTCGCGATCTGCGGAGCCGGTTCCCTGCCGATCCGCGGCTCATCTTCGGCATTGCCGAAGTGTATATGCGCACGAACCGTCAGAAAGAAGCCCTTCAGTTTCTTCAACAGGAGCAGTCGAAGTCGCCAAACGATGTGGGCCTGAAGACGGCAATCGCCAATGTTGCGATGCGCACGAATGACTTGCCACTGGCGGAAAGCGCCTACCGGCAGTTGATCGAGGTGAATCCGAAGAATCTCGACCTCCACCTGCGGCTCGGCGAGGTTCTTCGCCGCGGCGGAAAAATGCAAGCCTCGATCGACATCCTGCGGAAAGGCACGTCTCTCGATCCCAACAACCCGGCGGCGAACCTTCAACTGGCCATGACCCTCGACGCCGCGGGCCTGAAGCGGGAGTCGCTGCCTCTCTATGAGACCATCGTCAAAGTTCAGCCGGATAACGCGATTGCCCTGAACAATCTGGCGTTCATGCTCGCGGAAGACGGCCGGGACCTCGATCAGGCGCTGACGTACGCGCAACGCGCGCGGCAGCAGATGCCCAACAACCCGGATGTGGCCGACACGCTCGGCTGGATCTACATCCGCAAGAATCTCAGCGACAACGCGATTCGCATCTTCCGCGAACTCACCGCGAAACACCGCGACAATCCGGTTTACCACTACCACCTCGGTATGGCGCTCTATCAGAAGGGCGACCGTGGTGGAGCAAAACAGAGCCTTCAGACCGCTCTGTCTCTCCGCCCGGCCAAGGACGACGAAGTCAAAATCCGGGAGCTTCTGACCAAGGTCGGTTAGCATCGGCAGGTTCAATATGCGCCATCCCGCCTTGCCGTGGGTGCTCCCATTCGCTGTCTTTATGCTGTTGCTGGCGGCGGCCCCCAAACTGGGGCTGCCTCCCCTCGTGGACTTGACCCTGCGTCTGGCCATCCCGGCGCTCGCGGTCTTGTTCTTCTCGCGCCATCTGCTCTCAGTCCGATTCGTCAGCTTTCTGCCCAGTGTCCTGGTAGGTGTGGGCGTGTTCGTGCTGTGGGTCGCGCCCGACCTGCTGTTCCACGGTTGGCGGTCCCACTGGCTCTTCCAGAACGCAATCATCGGAACCCTGGAATCGACCCTCCCGCCCGAGGCCCGCTCCGACTGGCTGGCCCTGTCGCTCCGCATCGCCCGCGCGGCGCTGCTGGTGCCCATCGTGGAGGAACTTTTCTGGCGCGGCTGGCTGATGCGGTGGATCATCAACCCCGATTTCGAGAAGGTCCCCCTCGGCACCTATGCGCACGCCGCCTTCTGGCTGACGGCGGTCCTTTTCGCGCTCGAGCATGGCTCCTACTGGGAGGTGGGCTTTCTGGCCGGAGCGGTTTACAATTGGTGGATGGTGAGGACGAAGAGCGTAAGTGATTTGATCCTCGCCCACGCGGTGACCAACGCCTGTCTGGCGGCCTTTGTGCTCCTGACGGGACGTTGGGAGTTCTGGATGTAACCAGGGCTCGCCGCAACGGAAGTCGTCCTCTGTAATGAACAACTCGATTGAAATCCTTCGCCCCAGCGCCGTGGCCCACCATGCTCGCGTCGCCCTCTTTGACTTCGATGGCACCCTCTCCATCATCCGCTCCGGATGGGAAGACGTCATGATCCCCATGATGGTCGAGGCTCTGGTTGAGCTGAAGACCGGTGAAAGCGAGGAAGCGCTCACCGCCGTGGTCAAGGAGTTCGTCGGCCGCCTGACCGGCAAGCAGACCATCTATCAGATGATCGAATTGTGCGACCAGATCAAGGCCCGCGGCGGCACACCGGCGGATCCCCTGGTCTACAAACACCGCTATCTCGACCTCCTGCTCACCCGCATCCAGGACCGCCTGGATGACCTCCGTAGCGGACGCGTCGCGCCGGACCAGTGGCTGGTGCCCGGTTCGCGCGGCCTGCTCGAGGGACTGAAAGAGCGCGGATTCAAGCTCTATCTGGCCAGCGGAACCGACGATCAGTACGTGAAGGACGAAGCCAATCTGCTCGATGTCACCCGTTACTTCGACGGTGGCGTCTATGGCGCGCTCGATGACTACAAAACCTTCTCCAAGGCGATTCTGATCAAGCGCCTGATTGAAGGCGCGGGCTTCCGTGGCGAGGAGTTCCTCGGTTTCGGCGACGGCTATGTCGAAATTGAGAACGTGAAGCAGGTGGGGGGGATCACTGTCGGGATCGCCAGCGATGAGCCCGAGTGCCAGATCGTGAACGCCTGGAAGCGGGACCGGCTGATCAAGGTCGGCGCGGACTACATCGTGCCGAATTTCGCCGCTCACAAGGAGTTGTTCGACCTGTTGTTTCCGAATTAGATGGACGCGCCTGTCCCATTTCCCGATCTTCGCCCGCGTGGTGGAGGAACTGGAGAGCGGCCGGCCGTGGAGCTTCGTCTCCGTCCCCCGGGACGCCGGACGGGGGCCCGCAACCTCGCCCGGCCGTCTGGCCGCTCGTTCCGGCTTTCCATTGTTGTTGAGGAGTCTGTCTGATGAACGTTTCTGCCATTATCGAGCGGATTTCGTCGCGCAAAGTGCTCGTGGTCGGAGACATTTGCCTCGATCGCTGGTGTACCTACGATCCCGGATTGGCCGAACCTTCGCGCGAGACCGGTCTTGACCGGGTCGCTGTCATTTCCACCCTCATCACCGCGGGCGCCGGTGGCACCGTCGCCAACAATCTGGCCGCTTTGGGCGCGGCTTCCATCTCCGTGCTCGGCGCTGTCGGTGACGACGGCCATGGTTATGAACTCAGACAGGCTCTGGCGCGGGTGGGCGTCGACGATGCACTGCTGGTCCCCACACCCGGCGCCACTTTCACCTACACCAAACTCCTGAACAAGGACACCGGCGAAGAAGACCTCGGTCGCATTGACTACATCGCTCCGCCGCCTCCCCCCGAGAACGAACGCCAGATCGTCGAGCGGCTCTTCGAACATGCCCCGCGCTTCGACGCCGTCATCGTCTCCGATCAGGCCGAGACCGACAGCGGCGGCGTCGTCACCGCCGGAGTTCGCCACGCTCTCGCCGAACTCGCCGCCCGCCACCCGTCGCTGCTGATCTGGGTGGATTCCCGGTTGCGGCCGGAACAGTTTCGCGGCGTCGTCGTCAAACCCAACGAACGCGAGGCCCGCGAAGCCTGCCAGCGGCTTGGCTCGGATGATTACCGCGCACTCCACCGCGCCGTCGGCCACCCGCTGATGATGATCACCCACGGCGGCGAGGGCGTGCTCATTTACGAGGGCGAGCGCGAATCCTGGGTCCGGACCCGGCCCGTTGAAAACCCCGTCGATATCTGCGGCGCGGGTGACAGTTTTTCCGCCGGCGCCGTGCTCGCCCTCGCGGCGGGTGCGCCACCCGCTGAAGCGGCGCGTTTCGGCAATCTGGTGGCCTCGGTCACCATCATGAAGAAGGGGACTGGCACGGCATCCCCGGCCGAAGTGTTGGAGGCGGAGTCCCGGCAATGAGCCTGCTCGCCATCGACATCGGCGGCACCAAGTTCACCATGGCGCTGTTCGAGCGCGGCGAAATGGTCCGCCGCGAATCCCGAGCAACCGACCGCGAGGGCGGGCGCGAATGGATGGTTGAACGAATTCGCGAAATCGGCCTCGACTGGGCTGAGCGCGCCCCATTTACGGCGATTGGCGTCGGCTTCGGCGGACCCGTCGACTACGCCGCCCAGCAGGTCGTTTTGTCCACTCACGTGGGCGGATGGGATGGTTTCGATCTGCCCGGATTCCTGCGCGAAGCCTTTCAGGCGCCCGTCCTGATGGACAATGACGCCAACGTCGGCGCACTCGGCGAAGGCCTGCATGGCGCCGGTCTCGATCAGCGGCCCTTGTTCTACATGACGCTCTCCACCGGCATCGGCGGCGGCATCCTCACGGAAAACGGCGTGCTCCGCGGCGCCGATTCCTACGCCGGCGAACTCGGCCACATCAACATCCGCCCCGGCGGCCCCGAGTGCCTCTGCGGCTCCAACGGCTGCTTCGAGCGCATGTGCTGCGGTTTGTGGCTCGAACAGGACCACGGCCGGCCGGCCCATGAACTGCTCACCGATCCGGTTTTCGTCGAACGATATGTCATCGACCTAGCCCGCGGACTCAAGGCCGTCATCATGCTGCTCAACCCCGCCCGGATCGTCATCGGCGGCGGTATCAGCAAGGCCGGCGATGCACTCTTTATTCCACTGCGCGCCGAACTCCGGCGGCAGATTACCAGTTGGTCCCGCGCCCGCATTGATGTCGTCCCCGCTGCACTCGGCGACGACAGCGTGCTCTGGGGCGCCTATGAACTCGCGCGGCAAGCGCAGGGAGACTCTCAATGAACGGCTTCGTGCAGGACTACAAATCGCGGCTCTTCGCCGCGCTCGACACCATCCCCGTGGACAAGGTGGAACAGGCCATCCAGTGGCTCGAAGAGGCCCGCGATCAGGGCCGCCGCATCTTCACCTGCGGCAATGGCGGCAGCGCATCGAGCGCCTCGCACATCGTCTGCGACATGGTGAAAGGCGCCAGCTATCAGCGCGAAAAGAAGTTCAAGATGATGGCGCTGACCGATTCGCTGCCCACGCTGACGGCCTATTCGAACGATGTCGGCTACGACGTTGTGTTTGTCGAACCCCTCAAGAATTTCGCGCAGCCCGGCGACATCCTGATCGCCGTTTCGGGCTCGGGCAACTCCCCGAACGTCCTCAAGGCCATCGAATGGGGCAACGAAAATGGACTCAAGACCATCGGGCTCACCGGCCGCGACGGCGGCAAACTCGGCGCCATGTCCCAATTGGAAATCCGCGTCGCCGAGCCTCACATGGGCCGCATCGAAGACGGCCACATGATCGTCCTCCACATGATCGGCTACTACTTCATGGAACAGGGCGGCGGCTGCTGATCCCGACCCCCCGCTTCGGCGGCACACCCTTCGGATGGCAGTCCGCGCACTTCACCCAGTGGATGTTGTGCTTGCTCTCCTTGCTCGCGAACGTCGTGTCCATCGTCTCCACGTCCAGTCCGCAATTGGACAGGCGCGGATGGCAGGTGGAGCACGAAGTCCGCGTGGTGCCCCGGTGATGGTCGTGGCACGCAAGGCAGCTTAATCCTTCGTGGACGCCCATCGGCGTCCGGTCATCGCCCGTCTTGATCTGGCCGCCCGCCAGCGGCGCGTGGCATTGATAACACAGGCCCTGGCGCGCGTCCGGGCTCATTTTCACGCGCCGCTCGCCCTCCAGCACCTCCGGCAGCGGCAGGTCTCGCAGCGCGATGGGCGCCATCGAGCGCCGGTCAAACATCGCCAGCGACGGCCGCGCAATCTCTTCCTTGCGCGAGATGCCGGCCTTCCGCACGTGCCCCTTCAGCGGGCCGCCCGCGGCATGCATACTGTGACACGACAGGCACGGCAGCGCCGGGACATCCTTCAACTCCTCGCGAACCAGCGCCCACGGGCCTTCGCGGTTCACCGGTTGAATCAGATCCCCAATGCCGCCCTCGAAGTGCATACCATGGCAACGGAAGCAATCGTCCATCAAAATACGCTCGGAATTGTGCTTTTTGTCGAGGAAAAGCGCCTCAAACGTGACGCTGTGCGGCCCGTTCCGCCATTGCGCGTACTCCTGCTGATGGCACGAGCGGCAGCGTTCGGTGATCGCCAGCACGTCGGCTTGGCGCATTCGTGGCCGCGCGGGCACCTCGCCCGTCCAGTGCGTCCCAACGCGGCGCAGGTTGGTCATCATCGTGCTGTCGTGACACTGGTCGCAACGCACGTTGCGGTGCGCCGACATCTGCCACGCCTCCACCTGCGGCGCGATCTCATGGCAGCGCGCGCACGCCTCCCCGCCGCCCGCCTTGTATGCGTAGTCCGCTGCCGGAGCCAGCAGCAGCAGCGCCAATCCGGCCGCCAT
>DNFG01000035.1:4107-4253 GCA_003487005.1 Bryobacterales bacterium | reverse complement strand
GTCACCCACCTGGGGCGTAAACAGGCTGAACCAGACCTTGTGAATCTCGGGACGCGGTGTCCAGAATTCGAGAAACTCCCGCAAGTACCCAGGGCGCTTCATCATCTGGCCCGTGATCGTGCTGTGGACCGTGATCTTCTGGCCGG
>DNFG01000035.1:0-3823 GCA_003487005.1 Bryobacterales bacterium | reverse complement strand
GAGAATGCGATCGTAAGTGGCGGGCGCCCGGCGCGCGTCATGCTCGGGTTGCAGGCCGTCAATGGAGACGACGGTGGTCAGTTTGGGCAGATCCGCCCATCCCTGCGGCAGGATCCGGAATGCGCTGGTAACGACCTGAACATGGATCCCCCTCTGGATCAGGAGCGGCACCATCTGCTCCAACTCGCGGTATCGGACCAGCGGATCGCCGCCGACGATGGACAGATGGAGGGGTTTCATCCGGTCAGCGACTTCCAGGACACCATCCACCAGTGCCTGCCCCTTCCGGTCGCTCAGATCCCGCAGAGTCACATCACCGCCCAAGTGTGCATCCTCGTAGGCGTAACACCCCGGACAACGCAGTGGACATTCCTTTGTGATTTCGATCGAGAGGGAGGGCGGCTTGCCCTGTAGAATTCTACCCCAGGCCTTCAGGACGTCAGATGTTTTCATAAGAACGCGTGCAACCCTTCCAGTGTAGACCACGGGCCGACAAGATTCAGATGTTCGAGGCAGGTCCGATGTTCCATAAAATATTGTCAACTTCTGTGTGCCAATCCAGCAGATTGGCTTGTGGGAGACCAGCCAATATGGTACTCTCCGGGCAGAGGGATGTTGACACAACCCCAACTCGATGCGAGCCTGGAGGAGCCACTTTACAGGCAGTTGTATCTGCACTTCCGCGATGAGATATTGAGCGGACGTCTGACTCGGGGCGAGAAAATTCCTCCAACTCGTGAATTGGCCGGTCAACTTGGACTGAATCGCGCCACGGTTGCCTCCGCCTATGAGCTTCTCGAGAATGAGGGGCTGATTCGGGGTCACGTCGGGCGTGGCAGCTTTGTTGACGGCCCTGCGGCCAGCACCTCGGGCCCCCTGCGGTGGGCTGACCGGCTGGCCGACCCTCTTCTGGCCGAAGTGCCCGCCCCGTCGCCGGATGGCGGGCCAGGCTCGATCAGTTTCACCTCCTCCCGGCCAGCGGACGACCTCTTCCCCCTGGACGAATTTCGCGCCACCTGCGCTGAAGTCATCAGTGGTCCCGAGGCCGCCCACCTCCTTCAACTTGGTGTCCCCCAAGGGTTTGAGCCACTTCGTGCCCATTTGTTGGCCGAGGCTCGACGCGACCACCTGGCCCGCCCCGGTGATGACATCATCATCACCAGCGGCTGTCAGCAGGCTCTTGACCTCCTGCAGCGGCTGCTCACCACCGCTGGAGACACTGTTCTTGTCGAAGATCCCATCTATCCGGGGCTTCGGAATGTCTTCCTGCGCGCGGGGGTCCGCGTCGTTGGCGTTCCCATCGGGGCCCAGGGCCTCGATCTCGATTCGCTCGACCGGCTCATCGGCCGGGAACGGCCCCGTCTGCTTGTTGTCACGCCGAACTTCCAAAACCCAACCGGCGCCACGATCCCGCTCCCCGCTCGAGAGGCCCTGCTGCAACTCACTGCCGCCGTTGGCATCCCGGTGATCGAGAATGACATTTACGGTGAACTTCGCTATCAGGGGGAACCGCTTCCGACCCTGAAGGCCCTCGATTCCACGGGAGCCGTCATCCAGATTCGCAGTTTCTCAAAGATCGCCTTTCCCGGACTGCGGGTCGGTTGGGTACTGGGGGCCAATATCCTCATCGAGCGCCTCGCCGAACTGAAGCTGTGGACCGATCTGCACTCGGACCAGCTATCCCAGGCGGTTCTGCTCCGCTTTGCCCAATCCGGGCGACTGGACGCCCACCGCCGTCGAATGGTGGAGGCCGGCCGGGAACGCCTCCGTGCCGTTCTTGCTGCCTGCGACCGCCATCTCCCCGCCGGAAGTGACTGGACCCGTCCGCAGGGCGGCATGAATTTGTGGGTCCGCCTGCCCGAGCCGCTTGACGCGAGCGACCTCCTGGTCCGGGCCCTCCGTCAGAAGGTCAGTTTCCTGCCGGGCCGTTACTTTGCCGTCGGTCGTCCCGATCCCGGGGCGTTCCGGCTCAGTTTTGCCGGTCTCCCTCCCGATCAAATCGATCAGGGGTTGCGGATTCTCGGCACGATTTGTGAAGAAGACCGGGTTCGGGGGCGCGACTTCCGCCGCGATGCCCCCGCCCCGGCCATTGTCTAGCGAGAGAGATGAAGGAGGTTAGCGACATGCGCTATCTGGACGAAGCATTCCGGGTCAAGATCGGCCTGGCTGAGATGTTGAAGGGTGGCGTCATCATGGACGTCACCGACGCCAAACAGGCCGAAATCGCCGAGAAGGCCGGCGCATGTGCCGTCATGGCCCTCGAAAGGGTTCCTGCGGATATCCGCAAAGAAGGCGGTGTGGCCCGCATGTCGGCCATCAGCACCATTCGCGAAATCATGAAGACCGTCTCGATTCCCGTCATGGCCAAGGTCCGCATCGGCCATTTCGCCGAAGCGCAGGTTCTCGAAGCGCTCGAAGTCGACTATATCGACGAGAGCGAGGTCCTCACGCCCGCCGACGAGGAATTTCACATCAATAAGCGCGCTTTCAAGGTGCCGTTTGTCTGTGGTTGCCGGAACCTCGGCGAGGCTCTGCGCCGCATCGCCGAAGGGGCCGCCATGATCCGCACGAAGGGTGAGGCCGGCTCCGGCAATATCGTCGAAGCCGTTCGCCACATGCGCACGATCATCCGTGAAATGAAGCAGTTAACCGTGTTGGGCGAAGAAGAACTGGTGGCCGAATCGAAGAAGATCGGCGCCCCGCTCGAGCTGGTCGAGTATGTCCATAAGCACGGCAAACTCCCCGTACCCAACTTCTCCGCCGGCGGCATCGCGACGCCCGCGGATGCCGCACTGGCCCGGTTCCTCGGCGCCGAGGCCGTCTTCGTCGGTTCGGGCATCTTCAAGAGTTCCGATCCGGAAGTCCGCGCCAAGGCGATCGTCAAGGCCAACACCAACTACACCGACCCCAAAGCCGTCCTCGAAGCCAGTGAAGAACTCGGCGAGGCCATGCCCGGTCTCGACGTTTCCAAGCTCCCCGAGAGCGAACTGATGCAGACACGCGGCTGGTAGTCCATGAAAGTCGGAGTCCTCGCCCTTCAGGGCGACTTTGAGGCGCACGCGGCGGCCCTTCGCCGCGCGCGCCCGCGGGTTGAAATCGTCGAAGTGCGCCAAAGTCATCATCTGGAAGGACTTGCCGGCCTGATCATCCCGGGCGGCGAGTCCACCACGATGCTGAAGTTGATGGAATATTACGGCTTGTTTGAGTCCCTGCGCGCCTTCGGTGCGCGAAAACCCGTCTTCGGGACCTGTGCCGGGGCCATTTTGCTTGCCACCGAAGTCCTCAACCCGGCTCAAGCCTCGCTCGGCCTGGTTGACCTGACTGTCGAGCGCAACGCCTACGGCCGCCAACTGGACAGCCGCGTGGTCCGCCTGAGCACACATGAACTTGGCGGCGATGCTGAACTCGAGGCGGTGCTGATTCGCGCACCGATCATCCGGAGGGTCGGTGCAGGTGGGCGTGTTCTGGTGCGCTATCAGAATGACCCCGTGCTGGTAGAAATCGGCGGGCATCTGGTGGCTACTTTCCATCCCGAACTGAGCCCGGACCCTCGCGTCCACGAACGCTTCCTGTCTAGACTGGAACCATGACCGCCCGCCGGATTCTCTTCGTTTGCGTTGGAAACGCCTACCGCAGTCAGATGGCGGAAGGATTCATGCGCGCCTACGCAGGCAGGTCCTGGGAAGTCGTCAGCGCAGGTGTTTCGCCTGCCGGGTTGCTGCCGTCTGAGACCGTCGCCATGATGCAGGAAAAGGGGATTGACGTTTCCGGGCACTTCCCCAAGTCGCTGGCTGAGGTTCTGCGCTGACGACTTCCCAGGACC
>DNFG01000033.1 GCA_003487005.1 Bryobacterales bacterium | reverse complement strand
TGTGAACGGATGGCGTGGCGGCACCCCGCCGAGCAACACGAGAACCGAGCCGCAGCAGGCCCGGACCGACCCGGCGGGCCCCTCCGACAGCAAACTGCAGCGCGCCCCGACTGGCGGTCCGACCCCCTCTCCCCCCCCCCCCCGCCCCTCTCCCGCCCCCCCCCGCCCCCCTCCCGCCCGGAGCGCGATCCGGGCCCGGGTCTCGTACAACATCCCCTCATAGACCGGCAGCATGTCCCCGCGCGGCGCCGGCGCGCCTTCCGGTGTCCGTTCCTCGTCGAGAATCGCCGCAAATCCACCGAAATGGCGCTCCGAGTCCACCAATTCGCCCTGCAAATGCGCCAGTTCCGCCCGGTACAGCAGCGCCGCCCCTCGCTCCAGGCGCGCCGTCCGCTGAATCAGCTTCTCGTCCGCCACTGACTGCGGCACCAGATCGCTCGCCCGGTAGCCCGGCGGCGGTATCGCCCGCGCCCGGTCCAGCAACTCGGGAATGCGCCCCCACAACGCCCGCCGCTCGATCCACGCCTCGACGATCCGGTAGTAGTTCGACGGACTCAATCCCGTCTGCTCCGGGTCCAGCAGCGCCAGCGCCCGCTCGCCCGCTTCCCGCACTTGCTCCACCGGACGCCCCGGATCAAGAGCCAGCCACCGGGTATAGACCGTCAGAGGCATCACCCCGGCGCTCTCCCGCTCCGGCATCGCCTCGAAAAAGGCCGCCCCCCGCCGGGCCCAGTCGCGCCGCGCCTGCTCTTCGAAGGAGGCCGGTTCGGGGTTTGCGCGCAGCCACTCCTGCACCTTCGCCATCGAGGGCGGATTGGCTCTCGCCTGCGCCGCGGCGTCCAACTTCTGCTGCAATGCCTTCGCCACGGCGGACTCTCCCGTCAACCGCGCCGCCTGCAACCGGACCTGGTCCAGTTCCAATCCCGCCTCCGTCCATCCTTCCAGCGCCGCCACGTCCGTCCGGACCCGCTCGCGCGCCTCCGCCACCGCGCCCTTGAATTCCAGAGTCCACAACACCGGCCAGAGCCGCAGCGCCTGTATCGACTTGCGCTCGCGCAGAGCGATCCGCAACCGCTCCGCCAGTCGGGCGGCCTCCGCCGGCGAAAGCGCCACCCTCGGAAGCATCGCGTAGCCCTCCAGTGCGTCCGGACACGCCTGAATGAACGTCTTGAAATGCCCCGCCGCCCGTTCCTGGTCCCGGAACGCCGGATATGTGTGGATCAGACCCAACAGGTACTCGGCCCACGCCATCCCGGGCTGTTCGCGCTGGATTTCGGTCAGAATCGCGATCGCGCGCGGCGTGTCCTCGCCGATATAGCTCCAGGCGTCGAGCAATGCCGGTCCCCCGCGATAGCGTGCGTTCACCTCGTCGCGCCGCCCGCCTGCCTGGGTGCTTCGCGACCACCGGAGTTCCGCCATGGCGACATGCAGATTTCCGGGAAACACTGCCCGCAGCCGGGCCAGTCCTTCGGCCCGAACCCGCAGCGGGGTAGTCGATTTCGACGACTCCCGCTCGATGCCATCCAGTGCCGCTTCGACCCCCGGCGCTGCCACGCAAGTTGCGCCTGCCTGCCCATACACTTGCCCCGCCAGGACGGAAAGACACCAGACGAACGTCATCTTCATGCACACTCTGACGAACTGATTGGACGAGCCGTTGAAGTTACGCAGCGGTTTTGTCCCTCCTTTTGCGCTCCTCGCGTTCGCGGCGGCGGCGGACCTGTCGGGATTCGGTTGTTTGTTTTGTTGGGGTTGGTGGGTTCGTTCCTTCGGTTCTGGGTGCGAGGTCGTTGGGTTCGGGCCGCCGGGGTTCGCCGGTCCGGGGGGCGATCCATTCAATGATGAGATTGTCGGGTTTGCCGAGTTGGGGGTTCTGGCGGCGGCGGGATTCGAGCGCGTTCAGGGTTCGGATGTAGCTGCGTTCGAGTTGGCCGAGGGCTCTTTCGAGGGTTTCGCCCTCGTTGAGATGCTCGCCGAGGAGGCGGAGGTAGTGGAAATATCTGGTGCGGTTGAAGGCCATCTGGGCGAGGAGATCGTCTTCGATGGAGTCGGACGGGCGGTAATCCTCGCGATAGGCATCGTGGATTTGGTTGTAATGATCCTGTAAGTCTTTCGGGAAGGCCTCGATGGACTTGGCATAGAGGCCGGTTTTGAATGAGTTCTGCGCGGACCAGCGTTTGCCGGTCTTGGAAGTGGGTCCCTTGGATTTGGCGCCGTTGATGCGGGCCTGTTCGGATTTGTTGTGCTCGGACATCGTGTTTTCACCCTCGATTTGATTAGAAGGAGGAGATGGAGGGGGTCCGGACTGGGGGTTTCGCCAGGTGACTGATTCGGAAGGAAATATTGATTTTGAAACGGCGCCAACGGGTTTCGGTGGGGGTCGGGTGGAATTGGTGCCTGGGACCGATTTCGTGGCCGGGAGTTTGCTCCGGTACTATTTCTCTTGGCTGTAAGTTGTTGACATGATTAGGGATGGAGCTTGGGGGCTTGCTGTTCCCATTCGCGGGTGATGGGGTGGCCTGGCGGGAAGTGGTTGAAAATAGGCTGGTTAAAATAGTACCGGAGGAGAAGGACCGGCGGGAATTTGGTCCCCGGCACGGAATGGGGGGAGGCGGGTTCACCGGGCCGGGGTGGTCAAGGGGGACGAAGTGATTGGGCGCCCGGAGTTGCGTGAATTAGGTGCAATGGGTTCCAGGCACCGAATATTGAGGCAGGTGGCGCGGGTTTCCCGAGGACGGGCAGCCTTGACCCCCGCCAGATCGAAAGATAGAATTCTGGAAATCTTTGTACTGGAAGGAGGGGCCGGGATGTTCTGTTCGAAGTGTGGAGCGCGGAGCGCGTCCGGGAACGGATTTTGCGGTCAATGCGGGGCGGTGTTGGGGACGGCGCCGGCGCCCATGCGGTTCAGTTACGTGGGGGCAGGAGGTCGGGAGAGCACACGTCTGTACTCCAGTCCCCCTGT
>DNFG01000347.1 GCA_003487005.1 Bryobacterales bacterium | reverse complement strand
GTCGTCCAAACCCGCGCACACGCGGTCGTGATTGCCCCGGACAGTCACCGCCGTGTTCGCCCGCGCCCAGGCCACCACCTCTGCCGGAGATGCCCCGTAACCCACGAGATCTCCCAGGCAGACCGCCTCCGCCCACTCGCCTTCCGCATCGCGAAGAACCGCCTCCAGCGCCTCCAGGTTGCCGTGGATGTCGCTCAGGATCAGCCGGCGCATAGCTTGATCACCGTCACCTCGGGCGCTGCCCCCAGCCGGACCGGCGCGCCCACAGTGCCCAATCCCGGAGACACATAGACCGACGCCCCCCGCTCCGTGTACAGTCCCTTCGTGAACGGCGTGAAAAACCGTGCCACGTTCAGATGTTCATGCAGGATCTCTACCGTCACCTGTCCGCCGTGGGTGTGCCCCGCCAGCATCAGGTCGAATCCCAATTCCGCCGCCTTCGGAAACACGTCCGGATTGTGCGATAGCAGCAGATTGAACGCCCCCCGCTGTACCAGGCCCGGCGCCCGGCCCCGCAGGTACCCCGAACGCTGGGGTTGATAGTCAACGCCTGCCATCCGCAATGCCGCCCCGCCAAAGCGCAAATCCACCGCCTGCTGGCGCAGATACCGGATGCCGTGGCTCGCCGCGATCAGCGTCGCCGCCTGCTCGCAACGTGCGTAAACCTCGTGATTTCCGTGACATCCAAACACTCCCGCGTCCGCCTTCAATTCGGCCAGAATCCTCAGCACCTCGCGCAGATTGTCGCCCCGCCGCGTGATCAGGTCCCCTGTGACCACCGCTACGTGGGGCCGGGCCTCGTTCGCCATCGCCACCGCCCGCCGCAGTTCCAGTTCGCCAAAAAACGGGCCGTAGTGGATATCGGTCAACTGCGCGATCCGCAAGCCATCCAGATCCGGAGCCAGTCCGGGGACCGGGATTTCCACCTCGCGCAACGCCATTCCGGTCCGGGCTACCAGAATCCCCACGCCGGTCGCCGCCAGCGGCGCCGCCGCCGTGATGCCCACCAGCGTCTTCACGCTCTGCCGCCGCGCCAGATCCGTCTCGTGGACCCCCGTCCACGCGATCAGGAACATCGTGAACAGCACTGCTCCGTAAACCAGCGCCGCCGCCAGCACCCACTGCTCCCCGCTGCCGGGGAGTTTCAGCCGGATCTCCCCGCTGTAAACGATTGGAATCAGCGCGATCCAGATCGCCGCCGCCCGCCCGAACCACAACAGCGAGTTCCGTCGCCACCTGGACTGGACGAAAAACGGCCGTCCGGCCAGCCACCGGACCACATACAACTGCATCGCCAGCGCCAGTCCGGCATACACCAGCAATGGCGCCAGACGGCGTGCAAGTTCCATACTTTGATTGTAGCTTTCCCCCCGGAAAGCCCTATTCCCACTCGATCGTGCCGGGGGGTTTGTGGGTCAGGTCGTAGACCACCGCGCTAACACCCTCCACTGCAAGCAGTTCGGCGGTCATCCGGGCCAGCAGCGACTCCGGCATGATCACCGATTGGGCTGTCATTCCGTCCACGGAATCGATCGGCCGCAGCACCACCGTGTCGGGCCGTCCGGGCGTCCCCAGGGGGATCAAAATCACCGGAAACTGCCAGACTTTGGCTTCAAAGCCCGATTCGTGGCACAGTTTGCGCACGATTCCGTCCGTCTGGCGCAGCCGATCCAGACGCTCCGCGGTGATGGCCGCGGGCGTCACCCGGAGCGTTCCGACCGGGCCATTGGCCCCGGCGAGCGCCACCACCCGGTTGATCCCCGGCAATGCATTGATCAGCCGGGTCGCCCGCGCCTGCAATTCGGGCGTCCCCGGTGGGTCTTCCACCAGCAACACTGGTCTGTAAGTTCTTGAATCGCCTTGGACGCCCACCGACCGGACGGGCACCAGCCAGCCGCCTTCGGCCTTCTCGAGAGGCGCCGAACCGGCCGTACAAAGTACGCGGATCGCCAGACCCGGCCCCGGAAACGGGTGCCGCGCCAGCAGCTCCTCGGGCAATCCCAGTTCCCGGCCCACTTCGCGCACTTCATCCTTGTACAAAAGGTGCAGGGGTTCGATGATCCGGTTCTGCTCGATCAACTTCTGGATGCCCGCGACCCGGTTGTGGTGGGTCTTGATCAGGTCGGCTTTGGCGGTGCCGCCGCTTTCGATCGTGTCCGGGTAGATCGTTCCCTGGCCGAGGATCCAGTTGCCTTCCAGATAGTGGCCGGACTCGAGGATCCGCTCCTGGACTTCGACGAACATCTCGCCGATGGCGTGGCGCTTCTTCTCGGGGTCCACTTCCCCGGCCAGGGCGGCCAGAAAGCGGTCCTCCGCGTGTTCGACGGCGAAAACGCCCGCCGCGAGCGATTCGAAGACGCCGCGAACGAACGCCGTTTCGCCCTCGCGCATCAATCCGGTATCGACATACAGGCCCCGAACCCGCTCCGGACCCAGCGCCCGGAGGCACAGAGTAAACGCGACGGTGGAATCCACGCCACCCGAGACGAAAAAGAACACATTCCGGTCGCCGGCGACACGACGGATCTCGTCTTCGATCCGCTCGGCCTGATCGCGCGGGTTCCAGTCCTGTTCACAACCGGCGATATCGAACAAAAAGTTGGACAAAAGCTGCCGTCCGCGCTCGGTATGCACCACTTCAGGGTGGAATTGGACGCCATAAAGCCGTCTTTCACGGTCCCCGATGGAGGCGATCGGGCAGGTTTCGGTCGCTCCATGCAGTTCAAAACCGGAAGGGATCGCGGCCACCGCGTCGCGGTGGCTCATCCAGATCTGCTGCCGTCCGGCGATACCGCGAAAGAGAGGCGAATCGCCCATGGTTTCGAGCCAGGCGAGACCATACTCGCCGTGGTCGCCGGGCCGGACTTCGCCCCCGAGATGGAAGGCGATCAACTGCTGCCCGTAGCAGATGCCGAGAACGGCGGCGCCGAGCGTGAAGATTCCGGGGTCCACCTGGGGGCTTCCGTCCTCATAGACGCTCGCCGGCCCGCCGGAAATGACGATCGCCCGCACACCGCTCAGAGCGGAGGCGGGCGTGTCACTGGGCCGGATCTCGGAATACACGCCGAGTTCGCGGATCTTTCGGGTGATCAGGTGGCAGTATTGGCCGCCGGTGTCGAGGACGACAACCTGGGGCAGCGGCCCGGATTCAGATGTCAATCGCGGTTGGACCTCTTGTCCAATTGAACCATCTGTTTCTTGGCGTTGTCGAGCAGAGCCTGCGCCTTCGGGAGGCTTTCGATGGCTTTATCGACCACCGGATCGGTTTCGATGGCGTAGCGCAGCGATTCATCAAGGCTGACGGCGGTGATGAGCGCTTCGCGCTTGAGTTGAACCTTCAGCCAGTCGAGGTTTTCATTCCACTCTTCGGGCGTGTAAGTGATTTTGGCCTCCGCGAGGTGGGCTTCAAACTCTTTCAGCATGGCGGCGTCGGGAGTCCAGTCCTTCGACAACTTCGTATCCCGGCTGGAGAAGTACTTGGGGATGAAGTCGCGGAACATCTCGAAGGCGCCGCGGGCGACCGAGAGCTGGAACTTGCTGTAGTTCTGGACGTACTTCTCGTCCGGGGCGATGCCGGCGCCGCCGTAGACGGTTCTGCCGGCGTCGGTGAGGCGGGCGTCGTCCTTGTTCTTCTCGTCAATATTCTTGCGGAAGTAGTAGTCGTAGAAGCTGCCGCTGGAATAGTCGCGCTGAATCATCCGGCCGGAGGGGGTATAGTACTTGGCCGTGGTCAACGCGAGACCGGTGTTTTCGGTCAGCGGAAAGACCGTCTGGACGAGGCCCTTGCCGAACGTATTGTCGCCGAGAACCCAGCCGCGGTCGTGATCCTGGAGCGCGCCGGCGACGATTTCGGCGGCCGAAGCGGAATACCGGTTGACGATGACGACGATTGGATAAGTGCGGCTTGAGCTGCCGTTGTTGGCCAAGTAGGGCTTCTCGGGGGAGGTCCGTCCGCGGTGGCTGACGACGGTCTGGCCGCGCTTGAGAAACCGCCCGGCCACGGCGACGCCTTCGTTAAGCAGGCCGCCGGGGTTATTCCGGAGGTCGAGAACCAGGCCCTTCACCTTGTCTTCGCCGAGACGCTTGAAGGCTTCGTCCATCTCGCGGGAGGTATTGTCGTTGAAGCTTTCAATATCCATATAGGCGATGCCGGGGCGGATGAAGAAGGCGTTCTTGACGCTGTAGCGTGGGATTTCTCCGCGCAACATATTGAAGACGAGCGGGTTGTCCATGCCTTCGCGGGCGATCTTGACCTGGACCGGCGTGCCCTTGGGGCCGCGCAGAAGGTCGGCGACTTCCGTGGTGTTCAGTCCGTCGGTCGATTTGTCATTCACTTCGAGGATGACGTCGCCGGGGCGGATGCCCGCTTTATAGGCAGGCGATCCGGTGAACGGGGCCACGACGACAGTGCGTCCATTCCTGGGCTGGACCGTCATGCCGACGCCGTAGTAGGTGCCGCGCTGATCTTCCCGCAACTGGGCGAAGGCTTTGGGGTCGAAAAAGCTGGAGTGGGGGTCGAGAGTCCGCAGCATTCCGGGGACGGCGCCCTGGTAGATGGCCTTGTCCGGATCGACGGGGTCGGCCGCGTGCTGTTCAGCGAGGCGGTAGATGGAAGTGAAGGCTTTGAGGCCCTGGCTCAGTTCGTCCTCGCCGGCGGGCGGGGCGGCGCTGGCCGTACTGGAAGAGCCCAGCACACCGGCGCCCATCGCGCAGGCCGCGATCAATACAACTGAAAACACGAACGCACGCCAGGATTTCGCCATCCGGTGGACCCTCCAGTCTGCCATCAGTATATTACAGGTTTCCTACGCGGTTAGACGCGCCGGATCGCCAAAAAGGTTTGACAAAAACAGGTTAGATCGCTTTTGCTTTCTTCACGGCAGCCACGGTTTCGCTGCGGACGGGCTTTCTGGGGGTGGCGGTCAGGCGCCGGACCTGGTCGGACACCGACACGAGGAACATGGGCAGTTTGGCGGCTTTCAGGATCTCGATGACGCGTGCGGCGTCGTTTTCGAGGTAGATTGACTTGCCGTCGGTGAGCAGATGGAAGTCACTGGTGGCATTGAGGATTTCCGTCAGGCGCTTGGCCATTTCCTTCTGCAGGAAGCGCAGAACGCGGCGGATCTTCTGAAGGCTGAAGCCTTTGCGCCGGAGTTCGGCGATGACGCTGACTTCGACGAGGTCTTCGGTCCGGTACAGACGTTTGTGGCCTTCGTGGCTGGGCGAAACGACCTTCTGTTCATCCCACCATTGCAGTTGCCGCAGACTCACCCCGGCGAGGCGTGAAACGTCCGCGCTGGAGTAGATTCTTCCGTCCCCCGAGGTCGCCGCAGTCTGGCGAGTTTTTGTTTTGAACATATCTCCCCCAAAGTGTTTTGTCCGTCACTACGGATTCTATCGGAGGGGGAGGGGAAGTCAATTCACAAGATCTGGACACATTTTCTTGTCAATACCCACCAATTGGGGTCCGAATCCCAATCGGAGGACAGCTTTGGCGGGAGGGGAGACCGCAAGTGGGATGAGCCGGTGGGAAGGGCGGGTTTCCGGTAATATTTTCAGTCAGTTGCGGGAGGTCGCGTGATGCGGGGCGCGCCCACCGCCGACAAACTCCACAATCTCGATCTGGGAGCCTGCCTCGACGCGGGTGGCGGGCCAGTCGTTCTTGCGGACGATCGAACGGTTCAGTTCGACGGCGACGCGCTGGCCATCGATGCCAAGTTGTTGAAGCATATCGACAACGGAGGAACCGTGGTTGATCGTCCGGGGTTCGCCATTCACGGTAACTTGGATCTTTTCAGTCTCTTTCATTGCCTCTCAGACCGCCTCCGGCTGCATTGACACGCTCTTCCGGGGGTCATTATAGTAAAAAGTTAACTCCCCCGGTTCTCTCACAGGAAATTCATGCCTACAACGATCCACGAGACGTATTTTCCCGTTCTCGTCCAGGTTCATCTGGCGGTGCTGGTGGCCGCTGCCCTGGTCGCGCTCGGCGTTCTGATCGGCAAGCGGTTGAAGAACAAGGTCAAGGACCAGGCCTACGAGTGTGGCATCACGCCGGAAGGGACGGCGCGGGAGCGGTTCAGCGTGAAGTTCTACCTGGTGGCGATGTTGTTCATTCTGTTCGACATCGAAGTGATCTTCCTGTATCCCTGGGCGGTGGTGTACCGCGAGTTGGGGATGTACGGCTTCGTGGTGATGTTTTTATTCATCGACGTGGTCCTTGGCGGATTTTTCTACATCTTAAGGAAGGGAGTGCTCGACTGGGCCGCCGATGCGGGCATCGAAGCCGTTCCCGGAACCGAGCACAAGGATCTGCCTCATGCTGCCTGATGGATTGAAAGAGCACCCGGCCGCGGCCGCACTGGAGGCGTGGGACTCCACCGCGCTGACGGGCGGCAGCGTTGATCTGGGCGAGACGCTGTTGTGGGTGGAGAAGGACCGGATTGTGGACGTTTGCCGGAAGTTGAAGGAGGAATTCAGCTTTGTCCGGCTTTCGGGAGTGTCCGTGATCGACCGGTACCCGAGCGAACCGCGCTTCGAGGTTCTCTATCTGCTTCATTCCATTGAGCGTAACGAACGACTGAAGCTGAAGGTCGCGTTGGGGGGGGAGCAACCGGAAGTGGAATCCGTCTGCGGCGTCTGGCGCGGGGCGGACTGGTATGAGCGCGAAGCCTTCGACCTGTTTGGGGTGCGGTTCCTCAATCACCCGGATCTGCGCCGGATCATGATGCCGGACGACTGGCAGGGCCATCCGCTGCGGCGGGATTTCCCCACGCACGGCCACAAGTACACCTACCAGAGCGAGTAGTCTCGAACGACGCCCGATTTTTGAGGGAAGAGGCCCATGAGCGAGATTGACCTGAAGACGACTGCCGCGACGCTGGAAGCCGAGAGCGCGGCGCCGGCCGGCACGACGCGCCGGATGACCCTGAACATGGGACCGCAGCACCCGTCGACCCACGGGGTGCTGCGCATTATTCTCGACCTGGACGGCGAGACGATCCTGAGCGCCCGCCCGGACATTGGGTTCTTGCACACGGGGATTGAGAAGCAGGCGGAAGCGCTGACGTATCAGCAGGTGGTGACGCTGACCGACCGGATGGACTATCTGTCGAATCTGGCGAACAATCTGGCGTACTGTCTGTCGGTGGAAAAGTTGCTGCAGTTGGAGATTCCGGAGCGGGCGCAGTGGATCCGGGTGATGTTGACCGAGATATCGCGGATCAACAGCCATCTGGTGTGGCTGGGCACGCACTGCCTGGATCTGGGCGCGATGTCGATGTTTTTTTACTGCTTCCGGGAGCGGGAGGACATACTTCGGATTTTCGAGTATTTCTCGGGCCAGCGGTTGATGACGAGTTACATCCGGGTGGGCGGATTGTCGGTGGAGCCGCCCCGGGGCTGGGAGAAGGTGGTTGGCAATTTCATCAGCCAGTTGCCGTCGAAGATCGACGAGTACGAGGGGTTGCTGACGGAGAATCCGATCTTCCTGAAGCGGGCGAAGCAGGTGGGATACCTGCCGGTGGAGCGGTTACTGGAATTGGGCGTGACGGGGCCGATGATCCGGGCGGCGGGGGTGAAATGGGACATCCGCAAGACCGAGCCGTATTCGAGCTACGAGAAGTTTGATTTCAACGTTCCGGTGCAGCAGGACGGCGATGTGTTTGCCCGGTTCCGCGTCCGGATGGACGAAATGCGGGAGTCGATCAAGATTGTGAACCAGTGCCTGGCGGGGATGCCGGGCGGACCGATTCGCGCGGAAGCGCCGAAGGTGGTGTTGCCGGACCGGGAAAAGATGAAGACGCAGATGGAGGCGCTCATCTACCACTTCAAGATTGTGACGGAAGGTTTCCGTGTGCCGGCCGGCGAAGCGTACGTGCCGGTGGAATCGCCGCGCGGCGAGATTGGATTCTATGTGGTGAGCGACGGCACGTCGAAGCCGGCGCGTGTGTTCATGCGCACGCCGAGTTATGGAAATCTTCAGGCGCTGAGTGAGCTGTTCCATGGCAAGTTGATTTCGGATTCCATCGCGACGCTGGGCTCGATGGATTTCGTCCTCGGCGACGTGGACCGCTGAGCCGCCCCCCAGGAAACGAACGAGCGAAACGCCCATGACCTTCTCTGCTGAACTGGAAGCCCGCTTCGAAAAGATGATCGGCCAATACCCGCCCGGCCGGCAGAAGGGGGCGTTGATTCCGATGTTGCTGTACGCCCAGGATGAAACCGGGCAGATCACGGACGAACTGATCGACGAAGTTTCGCGCCGGCTGTCCGTGAACAAAGTGGAAGTGGAGGAGGTGCTGGGCTATTACACGATGCTCCACCGGGAGCGCCGGGGCCGGCATCACCTGCAGATCTGTACAAACGTGGCGTGCATGCTGGTGGGGGGAGAGGAATTGTGGCACCATGCGTGTCACAAACTGGGGATCGGCAACAAGCAGACGACAGCGGACGGGCAGTTCTCGCTCGAGGAAGTGGAATGCATCGGGGCCTGTTCATGGGCGCCGGCGCTGATCGACAACTACGATTTTCATCTGAACGTCACCCCGGAGAAGCTCGATGCATTGATCGAGAGCCTCCGCGGCCAGCAGTGAGGACCCGGCAAGGCACGAAGCAGGGAAGACGGAACCGGAGAAACGATGCTTTTTAACGAACCCCATCCGCTGGAAGTGAAGGTCCTGACGAAGCGTTTTGAATACCCGCAGAAGGATCCGATCTGGATCGACGAATTCCTGGCCAAGGAAGGCTATGCGGGGATCCGGAAGGCTCTGGAGATGACGCCCGAGGCGATCATCGAGGAAGTGAAGAAGTCGAGTCTTCGGGGGCGCGGGGGAGCGGGCTTTCCGACCGGCTTGAAGTGGGGCTTCGTGGACCGCAACTCGCCGAAGCCGAAGTACATCGTGGTGAATGCGGACGAGGGCGAACCGGGCACGTGCAAGGACCGCGTGTTGATGGAAAACGATCCGCACATGCTGATCGAGGGCTGTCTGATCGCCGGGCGGGCGATCAATTCGAACCGCGGCTGGATTTACATCCGGGGGGAATACCGGTATTTGATTGACATTCTCGACAAGGCGATCGAGGAGGCTTATGCGCGGGGGTATCTGGGCGAGAACATCCAGGGTTCGGGGTGGACGTTCCATCTGAGCACGCACACGGGGGCGGGTTCCTACGAATGTGGGGAGGAGTCTGCGTTATTGGAATCGCTGGAGGGCAAGCGCGGCAATCCGCGGCTGAAGCCGCCGTTTCCGGCCACTTCGGGTGCGTTCCAGTGCCCGACGATTGTGAACAATGTGGAGACGTACTGCGCGGTGCCGTCGATTATTCTGAATGGCGGCGAGTGGTATGCCGGGCTGGGGACGCCGCGGAATGGCGGGACGCGGATGGTGTGCCTGTCTGGCCACCTGAACCGGCCGGGTGTGTATGAAGTGCCGCTGGGCTACAACCTGAAGCAGTTGATCGAGGAGTTCGGCGGGGGTGTCTGGAAGGGGCGGAAGTTGAAGGCGGTGATTCCGGGGGGCAGTTCGAGTCCGATTCTGACGGCGGATGAGATTGACATTCCGGCGGATTACGATTCGCTGGCGAAGGCGGGGTCGATGTTGGGCTCGGGGGCGACGATGGTGCTGGACGAGACAGTGGACATGGTGAAGCTGGCGCACCGGGTGATGAAGTTCTATGCCCACGAGAGTTGTGGGTGGTGCATTCCGTGCCGGGAAGGGACGGCGTGGCTGGAGAAGATGTTGCGCCGGCTGGATGAAGGAGTTGGGGTGACGCGCGACATCGACATGGTCGGACAGCTTTCACAGAGCATGCTGGGCCGGACGTTCTGTGCGCTGGGCGATGCCGCGGCGATGCCGACGATTTCGATCGTGCAGAAGTTCCGGCATGAGTTCGAGGCCAAGCTGGCGGGCGCGAAGGTGTTTATGCCGGCTCCGGAGACGCAGCCCCTGGTCGTGCTGTAGAGAGGACGGAGAGAGAAGCGAATGTCAGAGATCGTCACCTTTACGCTGAATGGCCAGGAGATCAAGGCGCCGAAGGGCGACCTGTTGATTGAAGCCGCGAAGCGCGCCGGCGTGGAAGTGCCCGCGTTCTGTTACTACGAAGGGTTTTCGCTGCAGGCCGCGTGCCGGATGTGTCTGGTGGAAGTCGAGAAGATGCCCAAACTTCAGCCGGGGTGTACGCTGCCGGTGGCGGAGGGCATGGTGGTGTACACGGAGAGCGAGAAGGTGGTGGAGTCCCGCAAGTCGATGCTGGAATTCCTTCTCACCAACCATCCGCTGGACTGCCCGGTGTGCGACAAGGGCGGGGAGTGTGAACTGCAGGACATGGTGTTCCGCTACGGGGCGGGCGAATCGCGGTTCACGGAGATCAAGTACCACGAGAACGAGAAGCAGTGGTCGCCGGCGGTTTATTATGACCCGGCCCGCTGCATCCTTTGCTACCGCTGCATCCGGGTGTGCGACGAGGGCTTGGGCGTGGGTGCGCTGGGGTTGACGTACCGCGGCGTGCATGCCGAGATCACGCCGTCGAACGGGGATCATCTGAGCTGCGACGAATGCGGGTGGTGTATTGACGTCTGCCCGGTCGGGGCGCTGACTTCGGGGACCTACCGGTACAAGTCGCGTCCGTGGGAGATGAATCACACGGGGACGATCTGTACGCACTGTTCGAATGGCTGCAAGACGACGCTGTCGGTGCGCAACGGTGAGATCATCCGGGCGAACAATCGGGACCGTTCGGGGATCAATGGCGAGTTTTTGTGCGTGAAGGGGCGGTTCGGGTTTGATTTTGTGCATCATGCGGAGCGGCTGCAGTCGCCGCTGGTTCGCAAGGACGGCGAACTGGTGGAGGTTTCCTGGAAGGAAGCGCTGGAGGCGGTGGCGGCGAAGTTTGGTGAGATCAAGGCGCGCGGCGGCAAGTTTGGCGTGATCGGGTCGAACCGGACGACGAACGAAGAGAACTACTACCTGCAGAAGTTCGCGCGCGAGGGTCTGGGGACGGCGAGTGTCGATCATCACCGGACGGGCGATGTGCCCACGCTGCTGGACGCGCTGAGCGGCAAGACGGGTGCGCTGGCGACGATCGGCGATCTGTACACGGTGAAGGCGGCTTTGGTGATCGGCTCCGATCTGGCGCAACAGCATCCGCTGGTGGCGTATCAGCTTCGGGCGAACCACCGGCATCACCAGATGGCGCTGTACACGGTGACGCCGGGGCCTGTGCGCGAGGATCAGTACTCGACGCGGGCGCTGCATGCCGCCTTGGGGGCGGAGATGGAGGCGGTGGAATCGTTGCGTGAAGATCTGGCGAAGCATGAGTCGCTGGCGATTGTCTTCGGGGCATCGGTGAAGGGCGACGCGCTCCGCCGTCTGGTCGCGTTCGGGGATTCGCTGGGCACGAAGGTGCAGTATGTGTGTCTCGTCGACTATTCGAATTCTCGCGGGGCGATGGACATGGGCCTGCTGCCTGAACTCGGCCCGGGCTACCATGCCGCGGCAACGGCCGGGGCGACGATGGATGAAATGCTGGATGATGCCTCGCTGGATGCGCTGTGGGTGGTGGGCGCGAATCCGCTGGAGAAGCGGAGTCTGGCGAGCGAGTCGGCGTTCGTGGTTGTGCATGAACTGTTTCTGACGGAGACGGCGCAGCGGGCGGACGTGGTGTTCCCGGCGGCGAGCGCTTACGAGAAGAACGGGACGGTGACGAACACGTGCGGCGAAGTGCAGCGGTTGAAGGCCGGGCCAAAGATCATGGGCACGAAGGCGGACCTGGAGATCATGGGTCTGCTGGCGAAAGAAATGGGTCTGAATCTGGGGATCTGGACAAACGAAAAGGTGTTTGACGAGATCCGCCGGACGGTCCGCGGGTATAATGTTGCTTTGCCGGTGATCGCCACTGGGGGCGCTGCGCAGACCATGCCCGTCAACGGGCGGGTGCCGGCGCTGGCAAAACCGGAACTCATCCGTTCCGATGGGGACACCCTGTTCACCTCTGGAAGCCTGGGCCGCTATTCGAAGATGTTGAATTCCGTGATGGAAGCGCCTGGGCGGTTGTATGAAGAGAAGCCTTCCAATTAGGGTCCGGCTGGATTGCGTAGCATGAATTTCTATATCCTCAGCCTCGTCAAGACCGGCCTACTGGCCTTCGTCCTCCTCACTTTCTGCGCCTATCTGGTCTGGATTGAGCGCAAGGTGCTGGCCCACATTCAACTGCGGCCGGGCCCCTACCGGGTGGGCCCGCATGGCCTGCTGCAGCCCCTTTCGGATCTGATCAAGCTGGTGACGAAGGAGGGCCTGATCCCCGGGAATGTGTCAACGGGCCTTTACCTGTTCGCGCCGTTTCTGGCCGTTGCGCTGGCGCTGGTTTCGATCGTAACGATTCCCTTCGGGCCGGAGTTCGAGATATTCGGCGTGCGCACGTGGCTAGGCCTGACAGATCTGAATATCGGGGTGCTGTTCATTCTGGCGATGAGTTCGCTGGGCGTCTATGCCACGGCGATTGGCGGGTGGGCTTCGAACAGCAAGTACGCGCTGCTGGGCGGTTTGCGCAGTTCCGCGCAGATGATCAGCTACGAATTGCCGCTGGCCTTGGCGATCGTGGCCCCGATACTGATCGCGAACACCCTCAGCTTCAAGGAACTTGCGGAGGCGCAGAGCGGCTTTCACTTCGGGTTCCTGCCGAAGTGGCACATCTTCGCCGCGCCCTTCCCGCAGATTTTCAGTTTCCTGATCTTCCTGGTTGCCGCGTTCGCCGAGACGAACCGGGTGCCGTTCGATTTGCCGGAAGCCGAGACGGAACTGGTGGCGGGATTCCACACCGAGTACACGTCAACGATGTTCGCGGCTTTTTTCACGGCAGAATACGCGAATATCGTCACGATTTGCTGCGTGACGACACTGCTGTTCCTGGGCGGGTGGCATCCGCTGTTCCCTTCGGCGTACGGGTCCGACTACGTCCCGGTCATCCTGCTGCTGGGGGTGGCGGGCATGTTCTTCTTCCACGCCGGGCAGACGATCAAGACCCGCCGCTGGGACCGCTTCAGTTTCCCGGTGGGCGGCGTGCTGAGCCTGGGGCTTGCCGGCTTGTTTCTCATTCCGATGCTGCAGCCGATTCTGGTGCCGTTCTTCTGGTTCGCGGCCAAGACGCTGTTGCTGATCTTCGTCTTCATCTGGGTGCGTGGAACGCTGCCGCGTTTTCGCTACGACCAGTTAATGCGGTTTGCGTGGACGTTCCTGTTCCCCGTGGCCGTTGTGAACCTGTTGATCACCGCCTTTGCGGTGGCGCTGACCTCGAAATAACGGTGTTTTAACCCGATGGATGCCCTGCTTTTTCTCACCTTCGCGACCATCGCCGTCGCCTGCGCCATCAATCTGGTGCTTCAGACTCATCCCATCGCCAGCGCACTTTCGCTGGTTGGAGTGATGGGTTCGCTTGCCGTGCTCTACCTGCTGCTGGGCGGTGAATTCATTGCCGCGGTGCAGGTGATCGTCTATGCCGGCGCGATCATGGTGCTCTTCGTCTTCGTGATCATGCTGTTAAACGCGGCGGCGGAGAAGAAGACGAAGAAGCCCGCTTTGCGGGCGGTGGTAGCTGTTCCCTTGCTGTTTACGTTCCTGATGCTGGTGGCGTACCTGATCCAGACGCAGGTGCCGAAGGGCCCCGGCGTTCAGTTTGGCGGATTTTCGGGGGGGAGTCCCGCTGATATCGGCCGTGCGTTGTTCACCACCTACATCCTGCCCTTCGAGATCACGTCCGTGGTCATTCTGATCGCGATTCTCGGCGCCGTTGTGCTCGCCCGGAAGGAAGTTTAACCGCCCATGCCCTCCGAGTTTCCCATTCCGATTCCGCCGCTGCCCCTGCCAGAGGCTGTGCCTCTGGCCTGGTACCTGATTCTGAGCGCAATTCTGTTTTCGCTCGGCGTGGCCGGATTCCTGTTTCGCCGCAACATCATCACGGTGTTCATGTCGATTGAGCTGATGCTGAACGCGGTGAACCTTACGTTCGTGGCCTTCAGTTATCACCTGAAGTCGGTGGACGGCCACATCTTCAGCTTTTTTGTGATGGTGATTGCCGCCGCCGAAGCGGCGGTGGGCCTCGCCATTATCCTGACCGTGTTCCGCAACCGGCAAACGCTCGAAATTGACGAAGTCAGCTCACTGAAACTCTAGAAATCCGATGCACCAACTCTGGCTCATCCCGGCACTCCCATTCGCGGGCTTCCTCGTCAACGGCATCTTTGGTCGCAGACTCGGCAAGCCCGCCATCAACGCCGTCGCCATCGGCAGCGTATTGCTCTCGTTCCTTTGGGTGGTGAAGACGCTCTTCGCCCTTGGACCTCTGGAATCCGCGTACACGGAAAGCTATTTCACGTGGATTCAAAGCGGCATCGTCAACGTCGGTTTCGATTTCGCGGTGGACCGCCTGACAGCCGTGATGCTGCTGGTGGTGACCGGCGTCGGCCTGCTGATCCACATCTACGCAGTCGGCTACATGTCCCACGAGGGCGGTTACTACCGCTTCTTCGCCTACCTGAATCTGTTCATGTTCTTCATGCTGATCCTGGTGCTGGCCGCCAACTTCCTGCTGTTGTTTGTCGGCTGGGAGGGGGTGGGCCTGTGCAGTTATCTGCTGATCGGGTTCTACTTCCTGAAGAAGAGTGCCGGTGATGCGGGCAAGAAGGCGTTCGTGGTTAACCGGATCGGGGACTTCGGCTTTTCGCTGGCCATTTTTCTGACGCTGGTCACTTTCGGTTCGCTGGATTTCGGGGCAATCAATGCCAAGGCGGCCGCGATGTCGCCGGAGACGAGTGCCGGGGTGATTACCGGCATCTGCCTTCTGCTGCTGGTCGGCGCCACGGGCAAGAGCGCGCAGGTGCCGCTCTATGTCTGGCTGCCCGACGCGATGGAGGGCCCGACGCCCGTCTCCGCGCTCATCCATGCCGCGACGATGGTGACGGCGGGCGTCTACATGATTGCGCGCTCGGCGGCGTTGTTCAATCTCGCGCCCATCGCGTTGGAGGTGGTGGCTGTCATCGGATTGCTGACGGCCGTCCTTGCCGCGACGATCGGGCTGGCGCAAAACGACATCAAGAAGGTGTTTGCGTACTCGACCGTCTCACAGCTTGGGTACATGTTCCTCGCGCTGGGCGTGGGCGCCTACTCAGCGGGCATATTCCATGTGATGACCCACGCATTCTTCAAGGCGCTCCTGTTCCTTGGCGCGGGCAGCGTGATCCATGCCCTCGAAGGGGAGCAGGATCTGCGCCACATGGGCGGACTTCGTTCGAAGATTCCAGTCACGTTTCTGGTGCTGGTCTGCGCGGCCGTGGCCATCGCCGGGGTTCCGCCGTTTTCGGGCTTCAAGAGCAAGGACGAAATCCTGCTCGCCGTGCACGCCCATTCACCCTGGATGTTCTGGGTTGGCGTGGTCACCGCGGGCATGACCGCCTTTTACGTGTTCCGTGCCATCTTCCTCTGCTTCTTCGGCAGCTATCGGGGCAAGGCGCACCCACATGAATCGCCGCTGGTGATGACGCTTCCGCTCGGCGTGCTGGCGCTGCTCAGTCTCGGAGGAGGGTACATCGATGTGCCCCACTATCTGGCGCCGCTATTCGGACAGCCGAATACCGATCACGACATGACGCTGGTGGCCATCTCGGTGGGCGCTGGGCTTGCCGGCATCTTCCTGGCCTGGCTGTTCTATGTGGTGAAGCCAGCCATCCCCGAGGCGCTGGCCAAGGGACTCAGCGGCCCCTACAAGCTGATCTACAACAAGTACTACGTGGACGAAGTTTATGACTCGCTGGTTGTGCACCCGTTGCGCGACGGTTCGCGCTCCGTGCTGTGGCGTGGGATTGATGCCGGACTGATCGACGGTGCAGTCAACGGCGCCGGCACGCTGGCCCGCTCGATCGGCGCCGGTCTTCGCACCATGCAGTCCGGCTACATTCGCCGCTACGCCGCGTGGGTCGTGCTTGGCTCCATCGGCCTCGTGGCGGCGGTTACCTTCCTCGGAGGCGCCCGGTGAATCTTCTTGACCTGCTCCTGCTGATCCCCGCCGCCGGGTTCTTCATCACGCTGCTGTTGCCCCGGGACAACCCGGGACTTGTCCGCAACTTCGCGTTGGGCCTTTCGGTCGTTGTCTTCGTGATGTCGCTCGGCCTGATCGGGCCTGTGCAGTCCAACCCGGACGCTTACAGTTTCGAATCGAACGCTGTCTGGATCGAGACCCCCCATATCCGCTATCACACCGGCGTGGACGGCCTCAGTCTCTGGCTGGTCATACTCTCGACGCTGCTGACGCCGATATGCATCCTGGTCTCGTGGAAGTACATTCAGAAGCGCGTGAACGAGTTCTATGCGTTCATGCTGCTGTTGCTGGTCGGCGTGATCGGCGTCTTCGTTTCGCTCGACCTCTTCCTGTTTTACGTGTTCTGGGAAGTCTCGCTCGTGCCGATGTATTTCCTGGTTGGCATCTGGGGGCATGACAAGCGCATTTATGCGGCTGTCAAGTTCTTCCTCTACACCATGGCCGGCTCCGTGCTGATGCTGGCGGCGATCATCTACCTCTACAATAAGACGGGGTCGTTCGATCTGCCTGGGATCGTCGGCCTGATTGGGGATGGCCGTCTCGCGCTCAGCCCCGCCGAGGGCTTCTGGCTCTTCCTCGCCTTCTTCTTTGCCTTCGCCATCAAGGTTCCGCTGTTCCCGCTGCACACGTGGCTGCCCGACGCGCACGGCGAAGCGCCCACGGCGGGTTCGGTCATGCTGGCGTCCGTGATGCTGAAGCTGGGCACGTACGGGATTGTCCGGATCTGCCTGCCGATGTTCCCCGAGGCGGCACGCGATAACGCTCCCTGGATCATTGGCCTCGCCATCGCGGGCATTATTTACGGTGCGCTTGTCGCCATGGTGCAGCCGAACATGAAGCGGCTGGTGGCGTACTCTTCGGTCAGCCACCTCGGGTTCGTTATTCTGGGCGTCTTTTCGTTCACGCAGGCTGGCATTGACGGTGCTGTCTACCAGATGTTGAACCACGGCATCTCCACCGGTGCGCTGTTTATTCTTGTCGGATACCTGTACGAACGGCATCACACCCTCGAGATCGCCGACTACGGCGGCGTCGGGACAGTGGCCCCCTGGCTGACGACGGTCTTCATGGTCACCACGCTGGCCTCGGTTGGCCTGCCGCTGCTGAACAATTTCGTCGGCGAATTCCTGGTCCTTCAGGGCGCCATGCAGGTCAGTTTCGGCTACGCCTTCTTTGCGGCGATTGGCGTGATCCTTTCCGTCGTCTACATGCTCTGGATGGTGCAGCGTACTTTTTATGGGGAGACCCCTGACGAAGTCCGCCGCCATGTCACGGACCTGAACGGCCGGGAGTGGGCGATTATGCTTCCGCTCATCGTGCTGATGGTCTGGATGGGTATCGGCACGAAGAGCTTCCTGCCCCCCATCACCGCCAACAATCAGAAGACCCTCGAAATGGTTTTGCAGCCCTCTGGCGCGTTGAACGCCGCCACCACGCTGCCGGCGAAGGAGTCCGTCCATGCCCGCTAATCTGGTCCCCTCGGCCTCCGAGTTTCTCCGCATCTCGCCCGAGATCCTGCTCACGCTCGTGGGCACGCTGATGATGACCCTGGAGTCGATGTTTTCGCGCAAGCGGACCCTCGGCGTGATCGCTTTCATCGCCCTGCTTGCCGCCATCGGCCTTTCCGTGGCCGCGCACGGTGACCCCGGCGAAGCCTTTCACGGCATGATCCGTGTTGACGGCTTCACGACGTTCTTCCGCATTCTCGTCTTTGCCACCGGCATGCTGACGATCCTCATGTCGGCCAACTATCTGGAGAAGGCTCACGCGGAATCAGCGGAATTCTACGCATTGCTGGTCTTCTGCATCGTCGGCCAGAGCCTGATGGTTTCGTCCAATGAACTGATCATGATCTTCATCGGGCTGGAGACCTCGTCCATCGCAAGCTACGTTTTGGCGGGGTACCTTCGCGCCGACCGCCGGAACTCCGAAGCCGCGCTGAAATATTTTCTGCTAGGTTCCTTTGCCACCGCGTTTCTGCTTTATGGTGTGGCCTGGACTTACGGCATCACCGGCACCACGAATCTCTCCGCCATCCGCCAGTTCCTTCTAGGCGGGCAAGGCTCCGAGAGTGCCCTGCTCCTGCTTGCCGCCGCCGCCCTGATGTTCGTCGGATTCGCGTTCAAGGTCTCCGCGGCCCCCTTCCAGATGTGGGCTCCTGACGTTTACCAAGGTGCGCCCGCTCCGGTCAGCGCCTTCCTCTCAGCCGGGCCGAAAGCCGCCGCATTCGCCATGTTCTTCCGTGTGGCTCTTACCGCATTCGAGCCGATCAAGGGGAATTGGGAGCCTCTGCTCTGGGCCTCCGCGCTGGCCACGATGGTGATCGGCAACTTCGCCGCGCTCCGTCAGACCAATATCAAGCGGCTGCTGGCCTACAGTTCCATCGCTCATGCCGGCTATGTGATGGTTGCGCTCACCACCGCTTCCGAGACCGGAACCGCCGCTGCCATGTTTTACCTCGCCGCGTATGCGGCAATGAACCTCGGCGCATTTGCTGTCGTCACGCATGTGGCCCGCCGGGGCGAACGCTATGTCGAGGTGAACGACATGGCCGGCCTCAGCATCCGCCAACCCGCGACCGCCGCTTTGCTCACCATTTTCCTGCTTTCGCTCATCGGCGTTCCCCTCACCGGCGGCTTCTTCGGCAAGTTCTACATCTTCAAGGCCGCGCTGGATGCCAATCTCGTCTGGCTCACGGTGTTGGGCCTGCTGAATAGTGCCGTTGCCGCCTACTATTACCTTCGCATCGTCGTTGTGATGTACATGCAGCCGCCCGCGGAAGGTGATACCGTCTTGGAATCCCCTTCGGCGGGGATTGCTGTTACGATTTGGGCGACGGCCGTTGCTACCGTATTGTTGGGCGTCCTTCCCGGTTTCGTCCTTGACTTTGCCGGCCGTTCCGCCGGTTTCGCGCGCTGATCTCCTCCTCAGCGCCGACCGTTCATCCGCTTGCCCCGGCCTCTGGACCGGGGCAAGCGTGATGGGCGGCGACACCGGTCTCAGAACAGGCTGCGAAGCGCAGCGAACTCCCTGACGACCTCCAGGCGGCCCGGGCCCTCTTCCCGCAGGGGTTGCCTTTCCAGCGTCCAGGTTCTCTCGTGCGGCACGAAAACCGCATTCAGTCCTGCCTCCAGCGCCGGATTGATGTCGCTCTTCGGCGAATTGCCCACCATCCACGTTCGTTCCGCCGGCCACCCCAATTGACCTACCAACGAGCGGTAGCTTGCCACGTCCTTCTCTTTCACAATCGCCGTGTGTCCGAACCAGACGCCCAGCCCGGACCGGTCGATCTTGAGCTTCTGCTCCTCCGGATGCCCTTTCGTGAAGAGAGCTAAATCGTGCCGCGATGCGAGATACTCGAGCGTCTCCGCCACGCCTGGCAGCGGATCCACGGGTTGTTCAAGAATTCTCAGCGCGAACCCCTTGACCACCTCCAGGTCCCCGTCCAGGACCTCGCGCTCCGCCAATCTCCGGTAACACTGCTGCAGGTTGCGTGCGAAATTCAGTGACCCATAGCCGTGCGTCCGGGCGTTCGCCAACTCGATCTCGTCCAGGATGCCCCGCACACCCTCCGGAGTCAGCGAAGAGTGCTCCAGGAACGCGCAGAAATCGTCAAACGCCTCCTCGAAGAAGATGTTGTTTTCCCAGAGCGTGTCGTCTGCGTCGATGATCAGATGCTGTCGCATGAAGGCTATTCCGAGAGTGACCCCAGGTGCTTTCCATGCCCGTTCGACCGCGCCGTCTTCTTCATCGCGGACTCGATCTTCTTGCGGCGCGCGGCACGCTCCAGGTGTTCCGCCGTCCGCGTCAGCCGCTCCTGTTCGCTTGACAGATCCAGTAAGAACTGGCGGAAGTCCAGATCCATTGAGATTGCGGCCAGGCGGAAGCTGAGGTCCGGTTCATCGAGGTCCGGCTGCACCGTCTGCTTTCCCAGCGCCTGCGTGTAGAGCAAATAGGCCGCCTGCGCCTCCCGAACCAATCGGGCGTCGACGGCGGATCGGTCCTCGTCCCAGAAATACTCCACCTCCGCGCGGACGAACGACCGCTCCGTGTCCAGCCGGATGATTCTGAAGCGCCGCATTCCCCGGACCAGGATGTCCATCCGCCCATCTTCGTACCTCTCGGTCACCTTTGTGACAACCGCTGTGCATCCGGTTCGCACAATACCGTTGTCGCGCGCCTGCACGACGCCAAACTCCGCCTCCAGACGCAGGCATTCGCCGATCATCTCCTTGTAGCGATCCTCAAAGATGTGCAAGGGAATCATCTCGTGGGGCAGCAGGACCAGTTCGAGCGGGAAGAGCGGCAGCAGGCCGTCGTTCATGCCTAGTATTATGGCTGATTACCGCCTCACCGTAGCTGCATACGGCCGGTCAACCACATGAAACTCAAGCGATGCCGCACCCCTGATGACCGACTCAGCAGATGGACCCACCCGGGTCCCCTTTCAGGGTGGATGAGTCGTACTCTGGAAGCGAGACAATGATTCTCAAGTTGAAACGAACGCCCGGGCTGTACCTGGTTGGATTCATGGGTAGCGGGAAGAGTACCGTCGGCCGCCAGGTGGCGAGGCATCTCGGCTGGCGCTTCGCGGATGTCGACGAAGACATCGAAGCCAGAGCCCGCATGTCTATACCTGAGATCTTCGATGTCCGGGGCGAAGCCGAATTCCGCGCCCTCGAAACGGAAATCCTCAGGTGGCGGGTTCAGGACGTTGCGCGTGGCATCCCCTGGGTGATCGCTGTCGGCGGCGGGTGCTTTGCCCGCGAGGAGAACCTCGAAATCATCCAAAATCACGGCATCTCAATCTGGCTCGATGCTCCCCTCGAAATGGTCCGCGCCCGCATCCACGGTTCCACGCACCGCCCCCTCGCTCGGGATCCTGAACGCTTCGCCCAACTCTACGAAGAACGCCGCGCCGCCTACCAGAAAGCCGACTATCGCATCGAAATCGGCCCCGAGGGTTCACCCGGCGCGGTGGAGGATATTCTCCGTTTGCCCTTATTCTAGGGGCATGACCCCCGCCGCACTCGAAAAACGCCAGCGCCGCGACGCTCTTGCCATTTTCAAGGCCTCCCTCGAGGCGGCCTTGCCCGCTCGCGGCATCGAACGCCTCCTGCGCGTCGATGAAGGAGATCTCCATGCCGGTCCCTACCGTTACGACCTCTCCCGCTACCAGAACATTCAGGTGATCGGTGCAGGCAAGGCCAGCGCCGCCATGGCCCATGCCCTCGAGAAACTGCTTGGCCGCCGCATCAGCGGCGGTCTCATCAACACCAAGTACGAGCATCTCGCCAAACTCAGACGCGTCGAACTCAACGAGGCCGGCCACCCCGTCCCGGATGACGCGGGCATCGAGGGCACCCGCCGGATCGCCCAAATCGCTCGCGATGCCGGCCCCGACGATCTGCTGATCGCGCTCATCTCCGGCGGCGCTTCCGCCCTTCTTCCCCTTCCCGCCGAACCCGTCACCCTTGCGGAGAAACAGGCCACCACCAAACTGCTGCTCGCCTGCGGAGCCACCATCCACGAAATCAACGCCGTTCGCAAACACATCTCCGCCATCAAGGGAGGGCAACTCGCCCGCCTCGCCGCGCCTGCCACGCTCCTTGCGCTGCTTCTCTCCGATGTCATCGGCGATCCCCTGGACACGATTGGCTCGGGGCCCGCCGCCCCCGATGACTCAACCTTTCAGCACGCCTGGGACGTCTTCGAGAAGTACGGCATCATCGACCAACTCCCCGATTCCGTCCGCCATCGCATCGATGCCGGCCGCCGTGGCGAGGTTCCGGATACCCCCAAGACCGGTGACCCCTGCTTCCGCAAAACGCGCAACCTGATCGTTGGATCGAATCGCCTCGCTGTCGATGCCGCCGCCGCGAAAGCGCGCGAACTCGGGTATCGACCCGTCGTTCTCTCCACGCTCATCGAAGGAGAAACCCGTGAGATCGCGGCCATGCATTGTGCCATCGCTCGCGAAGCTCTCCATTCCGGACGACCCGTCAAACCGCCCGTCTGCTTCATCTCCGGCGGCGAAACCACCGTCACCCTGAAAGGCGATGGCAAGGGCGGGCGCAACATGGAGTTCGCCCTCGCCGCCGCTCTCGCTCTGGACGGCATTCCGGGCATCCTCGCCTTCTCTGCCGGCACCGACGGGACCGACGGCCCCACCGATGCCGCGGGCGCCTTCGCCACGGGTTCCACTGCCGCCCGCGCTCGCACCGCCGGTCTCAACCCCCAACAGATACTCGCCAGAAATGACAGCTACCCTTTCTTTCAGAAGCTCGACAATCTCGTCGTCACCGGTCCCACGGGCACCAACGTCATGGATGTCCGGCTCCTGCTTGCCGGTGCGCCGAAGCCTTAAGACTTTCGCTTCAGAGGAGCCAGCCAGCGCTCCACCGGCGACGACAGCACCAGCGCCGTGGACGTCATCCCGAATGGCGTCAAGCGGTCGATCAGCTTCTCCAGTTCGCCCACCGAACCGACGCGGACCTTCAGAACGAACGACTCGTCGCCCGTGCACCGGTGACATTCCAATACCTCCGGCAATTCGCCCGCCAGCTTGCTCAACTTGCGTGCCAGCGTCTCCGCCCCGGTCACCCGGATCCGCACGAACGCAGTCACCTCGAGACCGAGTGCCCTCGGGTTGATCCTCGCCTCGTAGCCCTCGATCACCCCGGCTTCTTCCAACCGCCTGACCCGCTCAGCCACGGCTGGTGTTGATAGCCCGACGCGCCGCCCCAGTTCGGCAAAGGACAGTCGCGCGTCCTGTTGCAGATGCTCCAGGAGATTCCTCGATTTCGCATCCAGAATACTATTAGGCATATTGAGCTTGATTCTTAACAAACAGTAGCAAAATGCTGAATAGAGTGTCGATTCAGCATTCCCTGCGACGTAAGCTCCGGCTACCATGAAGCCATGCCCCTTCCCCGCCGCAGTTGGGCCGAGCCCTTCAAAATCAAAGTCGTCGAACCTCTCCGCCTGACCACGCCCGAACAACGCCTCGCCGCGCTTCGCGAAGCCGGCTACAATACCTTCCTGCTCCGCTCCCGGGACGTTTATATCGACCTCCTTACCGACTCCGGTACCTCCGCCATGAGCGACCGCCAGTGGGCAGGCATGATGCTTGGCGACGAAGCCTATGCCGGCAGCGAGAATTTCTACCGCCTCGAAACCAACGTCCGCCGCTTCTATGGCTACCAGCACCTGATCCCCACCCACCAGGGCCGCGGTGCTGAGCACATCATTTCGCGCGTCCTCATCAAGCCCGGCGACGTTGTCCCCGGCAACATGTACTTCACCACCACGCGCCTCCATCAGGAAATGGCCGGTGCCCGCTTTGTCGATGTCATCATCGACGAGGCCCACGACCCCGCCTCCGAACATCCCTTCAAGGGTGATATCGACCTCAACAAGCTCGAACGGGTCTTCGTTGAAAACCCCGGACGTGTCCCTTACGTCTCCGCCGCCGCCACGGTCAACATGGCAGGTGGTCAGCCCATCTCCCTTGCCAATCTGAAGGCAGTCCGCGAACTCGCCAACCGCTACAACGTCAAGGTGATCCTCGACGCCACCCGCATCGCCGAAAACGCCTGGTTCATCCAGCAACGCGAACCTGGCTACGAGCACCGGACTGTCGCCCAGATCGTCCTCGAAATGTGCTCCCTCACCGATGGCTGCACCATGTCCGCCAAGAAGGATCCCCTTGCCAACATCGGCGGGTTCCTTGCCGTCAACGACGCCGAAATCGCAGCCCAGGCGGCCAACCTTCTCGTTGTATACGAAGGTCTCCACACCTACGGCGGCATGGCGGGCCGCGACATGGAGGCTGTCGCCATCGGCATCGAAGAGTCCGTTCAGGATGACCACATCCGCGCCCGCATCGGCCAGGTCCAATACCTCGGCGACAAACTCAGAGACTGGGGTATCCCCATCGTCCTCCCCGTCGGCGGCCACGGCATCTTCCTCGATGCCCGTGCTTTCCTGCCCCACGTCCCGCAGGATCATTACCCCGCACAGGCCCTCGCTGCCGCCCTCTACCTCGACTCCGGTGTCCGCGCCATGGAGCGCGGCATCGTCTCCGCCGGCCGCGACGCCGAAACCGGACTCGAACGCCATCCCAAACTCGAACTCGTCCGGCTCACCATCCCCCGCCGCGTCTACACCCAGGCCCACATGGACGTCACCGCCGAATCCGTCTACGCCGTCTACGAAGATCGTGAAAAGATCCCCGGCCTCAGGATGACCTTCGAACCGAAGTTGCTGCGCTTCTTCCAGGCCCGATTTGAGCCTCGTTAGCCCATCGGCTACACTGTCTCCACTATGCTCGCCGCGCTGCTGCTTGAAGTTCTGTTGACTGCCGCCAATCCCTTCGGCGTCGCCATCGGCCCCGACGGCGCCCTCTACGTCTGCGAAGTCGATGCCCACCGCATCATCCGCATCGACGCCGCCACCAAGGCCCAAACCATCGTCGCTACCGGCAACGAACCGTACGAAATGCGCTTTGACCGCTCAGGCCGCCTCGTCTGGGTGGACATGCGCGACGCCGCCGTCTATCGAGACGGCCGCAATCTCAACATTCGCGGACTCCGCCAACCCCACGCCATCGAATGGGCTGCCGACGGCGCGCTTCTCATCTGCGACAACGGGAATCACCGCGTCGTCCGCCACGACCCCCGCTCCGGCGTCGCTGAAACATGGTCTGTCACCGGCAACCGCTATCGCGGCCCCCGGACTTTCGCTCGCGACCCCGCCGGTCCCCTCTACCTTGCCCTTCGCGAGGGCAATGCCATCCTTAAAATCGACGAAGCCACCGGCGCAGTCGAGCAGATCGCCTCCGTCGGCCCCAAAGGCATGGCCTTTCACAACGGCGCGCTCTACCTGGCGGACACCGAAAACCACCGCATTCAACGCCTCGATCTCAAGACCCGCACTCTCACAACAGTCGCTGACGGACTCAAACGGCCGCATGGGGTGTGGGTCCACGACAACTGGCTCTACATCGGCGACAGCGAGAATCACCGTGTTTTAAGGCTGCGCCTGGAACCCTAACGCCGTCACGATCAATCCAAGCTCCCGCCGGTCCCCCACGGGAGTGAAGCCCCGGTCAATTTCCAATTCCACCGTCGACATCCCCGTCCGCCCCGGCAGCACCGCGGACCGGACACGGTGCCTCCCTTCCCCCCTTAAGCGCTGCGACGCCACTACTTCTCCGTCGAGCAGCAAACGGACGGTCCGCCCCGGTGCCTGTGCCGGCAGAAAGATGTCCGCCGTCAAAGCCGCCGGCCCACCCGTCCCCATCACCCGGTACACCGACCTGGGCCCCGCCCACCGCCATTCCCCCTGTTCCAGCGCGAAAACGCCCTCCACGAGGTGGTCTTCTGCCTTCTCAGCGTTCATCGGTACCCAGGACAATGTGGGCTCCACGCCCACGGCCTCCCACAATGTCACCCGGTCTACCGGCCCGGACGACCACCCGAACGCCCTCAATCCAAACCCCACCGTCGCGTACCCCGCCCCTCCATCGAGACCAGCCAACCGTAGCGGCAGAGACGGCCGAACTAGGCGCTCCATCCGTTTCACCATCCGGTTCCCGCCGGTTCCAAATTCAACATGACCCGACAACGCTGTGGACAGCAGAAAATCCCCAACCGATAGCTTCTGTCCGGCGGGTAATGGACGCGCGCCCGCCCGCTCGGCGTAATGCCGCGCACCCCACTCCGCCGACGTCCACACCGGCGCCCCGCCGGCCAGCGCCATCGCCTCTTCCGCCGCCGCACGCGAACCGCGCCAATGTTCTGAGTTCACCCACGCCGCCGAGAACCCCAAAACAAGATTGAACGCGATCGCCGCTCGCAGCCAGCGTGGCCGCTCCGCGAGGTCCCGCGCCACCAATAACACCAGCGCGGCCGACAACGGCAGCAGGTAGCGCGCCGCCCCGGCGAAGAAAACTACTACCGCGGCCGCGAAGTAGAGCAACACCCACAGCCCAAGGAAGCGGTCCTCCCGGTCTGCCGCCATCGCCCGGCGGCCCACCACCCAGATCGCCATCGACCCCAAACCTACTGGCGCCCAGAACAGCACGTGGCCGTCGAACCATCCCGCACCCAGCGCAACCACGCCGAAAACCGCCCAACCCCACCCGCCTGCCCGGATCCAAACCAGCGGCGCCACCATCATCCCCAGGTGCCCCAGAAGCGCCACCCCATTCATCAACTTCATCTCCAGTCGCTGGTACCCATGCTGCTGGAAATGGCCGATCAACTCCCCCGCCGGCAAAGCTCCGCCCGTCAACCGTTCGTACAACTGGTACGCCGCGATCACCGCGAAAGGCGCCGTCAGCGCTGCCCAACCCGGGCGCCAATCCCGCCGCCGCATCCACAGGAACACCCCGCAAGTCACCGACAGCGCGAATGCCGTGTATGCCACCATCGCAGCTGCGCCCATCGCCGCTGCCGCCCCAAGGAGCCACCGTGTGCTCCGCCGGTCCACCGCCTCCACGTAGAGCGCCGCTCCCAGCATCCAGAACGCCAACAGCGGCAGATCACTCTCAAACGAAGTGCCGCTCACCATCGACGCCGGCACCACCAGAAACAACAGTGTTGCCTCCAGCGCCCGCCCCCCCGCGAACCGCCGCGCCAGCACCAGCATCGATAACGCCGCCGTCAGCGAGAAAACGAGAAATGAACCGTGGAACGGCACCTCGCGAAATCCGCCCCAGATGGCCAGCAACCCGGCCAGAATCCACGCAACTCCCGGTGGGTGCGGGTGCCCCCGCATGTCCACCTTCTGGCCGTGAAAATAGAACTCAAACCACGCCGGATGCGCCGGGTTCTTCAGCGCATACTCGCCCATCGCCAGGTAGTTGAAGTCGTCCCACTGTGCCGGCATGTCCAGAAAGGGCAGCCTCAGCAGCAGCACGAACGCAACCACAATGAAGACTTGTCGCCGCAACCCTACAGTGTAATCGCCTGGCTACTCCGCCGGCTTCCAACGGACGACGGGCTTCCGCGCCGCCGTCACTTCGTCCACTCTTGGCGTTCGGGTCATCACCGGCGCATGCTGGACCACCTCCGGTGTCGCTTCCGCTTCCTTCGCGATTGCGATCATCGCTTCACAGAAGGCGTCCAACTCCTGTTTCGGCTCCGTTTCTGTCGGCTCAATCATCAGCGCGCCGGGCACGATCAGCGGAAAGCTGGTCGTGTACGGATGGAACCCGTAGTCGATCAACCGCTTTGCGATATCACCCGTTTTGACACCGTTTCTCGCCTGTTTAACGTCCGAAAACACGCATTCGTGCATGCTTTTCGCTTCGTAGGCGATCTGGTAGTACGGCTCAATCAACGCCCGGATGTAGTTGGCGTTCAGAAGCGCGTCGATTGTCGCCGTCTTCAAGCCGGGGCCTCCGTGCGCCATGATGTAGGCCAGCGCCCGCACCAGGACGCCGAAATTGCCGTAAAAGGCCTTCACCCGCCCAATCGACTGCGGCCGGTCGTAGTCCCACGTCCACGCCCCTTCGGCTGTCTTCTTCAGCCGCGGACCAGGCAGGAACGGCTCCAGGTGCGACCGGACCCCGACGGCCCCCGCGCCAGGTCCGCCGCCTCCGTGGGGCGTCGAAAACGTTTTGTGCAGATTCGAATGCATTACATCGATGCCGAAATCGCCCGGTCGCGCGATGCCCACCAGCGCGTTCATGTTCGCGCCGTCCATGTAGACCTGCGCACCCTTCTCGTGCATCATCGCGCAGATCTTCGCGATGTCCTGCTCGAACACCCCCACCGTGTTCGGGTTCGTCACCATCAGCGCCGCCACTTCCTCATCCAGCACCGAAGCCAAAGACGCCACGTCCACCATGCCCGCGGCGTTCGACTTCACGTTCACCACGTCATAGCCCGCGATGATCGCCGTCGCCGGGTTCGTCCCGTGCGCCGAATCGGGAACCAGCACCTTCCGCCGCGCGTTGCCTTGCGATGCCAGGTACTCCCGGATCAGCATGATTCCCGTGAATTCGCCATGCGCGCCTGCCGCTGGCTGCAGCGTCACCGCCTCCATGCCGAAGATTTCGCCCAGATACTGCTCCAGTAGTGCGATCACTTCCATCGCGCCCTGCGAGAGCGATTCCGGCTGATACGGATGCGCCCACGCCAGCCCTTCAATCCGCGCCACCGCCTCGTTGATCCGCGGGTTGTACTTCATCGTGCACGACCCCAGGGGGAACAGCCCCAGATCAATCCCGTAGTTCCAAGTTGACAGCCGCGTGAAATGCCGGATCACCTCCACCTCGCTCACTTCCGGAAACCCGCTGATCTCCGCCCGCACATTCTCCGCCCCCAGCGCCTCTTCCGCCGTCACCGCGGGCACGTCCAGTTCCGGCAGTTGATACGCCTTCTTCCCCGGACTCGACATCTCGAACAGAAGCGCTTCATTCTGGACCTGATGTCCGCGTACCTTCCCGATCGCGTTCGCCATTACCGCAGCGCCTCCTTCACCATGTCCATTTCGCCGCGCTTCGCCATCTCGGTCGCGCACAGCAGCAGGCAGCCTTCCATCTCCGGATAGGCTTTCCCGAGGTCATATCCGCCGACCACGCCTCTTTCGAGCAGCGACTGATTGATCTCCGTCGGCGTCTTTGCGCCCGTTTTCACGACGAATTCATTGAAGAACCGTCCCGAAAACGGAAGCGCCAGCCCTTCGCTCAGATATCGCGCCTTCGCCACGTTCTGCAGCGCCAGTTCACGCAGTCCTTCCTTCCCGTACACACTCATGAACACCGTCGCCATCAGCGCGATCAGCGCCTGATTGGTGCAGATGTTCGACGTCGCCTTCTCGCGCCGGATGTGCTGCTCGCGCGTAGACAAGGTGAGGCAGAAAGCCCGGTTGCCGTCCGCGTCCTTCGTTTCACCCACCAGGCGTCCGGGGATCTGCCGGATGTACTTCTCCTTTGTCGCGATGATGCCCGCGAACGGCCCGCCGTAGCTGGGACTGATGGCGAACGACTGCATCTCGCCCACCACGATGTCCGCCTCGCGCGGTGGCTCCAGCAAACCCAGCGAAACCGCCTCGGTGAAGACCATCACCAGCAGCGCGCCGTACTTGTGCGCGATCTCCGCCGCCGTCTTCAGGTTCTCGATTACCCCGAAGAAGTTCGGCGATTGCACGATCACACAAGCCGTCTTGTCGTCGACCTTCGCCTCGAGATCGGTCAGGTCCAGCGCGCCCGTTGACGCGTCGTAGCCGAACGTCTCCACATGCAGCCGGGAATTTCGGGCATTGGTATCCAGTACCTCGCGATACTCCGGATGCACCGACCTGGCCACCAGAAACCGGTCCCGCCCGGTGATCCGCAGTGCCATCATCGCCGCTTCGGGGACCGCCGTCGAACCGTCATACATGGAGGCGTTAGCCACTTCCATTCCGGTCAACTGGCACACCATCGACTGGAACTCAAAGATCGTGGTCAGCGTCCCCTGGGCGATTTCGGCCTGATAGGGCGTGTACGAGGTCAAGAACTCCCCGCGCGAAACCACCACGTCGCACAGCACTGGCCGGTAGTGCCGGTACACCCCCGCCCCCAGAAATGAGGGTAGCCCCGGTCCGCTCTCCCTTCCCCGCGCATTGAAGTAGTCAGTGATTTCGTATTCGGAAAGCCCCGGCGGAATCGCCAGACCGCGCTTCAGCAGCGTGTCTTCGGGCAGATGGTCGTATAACTGATCCAGGCTCTCAAGCCCGCACACGGCGAGCATCGCCTGCCGCTCGGCATCGGATTTCGGTAAGTATCGCAATGAAGTGGGTGCTCCAAACCTCTAGTGTACGCCCGCCATCCCGGCGGGTTGGAGCACCCACCCACTTCGTTTCGCTGGCAGCGAAATTCCGGCCTAAAGCAGTCCGATCCAGTTCATGATGGGCACCGAGGAAAACGAGTTCCCGCCCGCCGTGTTGAATCGCAGCCCGATCGCCGACAGCCGGTCGGTGTCCGACTCCACGTACAGCGTTGCATACTGGCCCACGATCTGCGGGAACCATTCCCGAATCGCGGTAGCAACGTGCTGTTGCGGGCCCAGCGCCACCTCCCGCCGCGCGATTTCGAAGCCGTCCACGTCCAGCAACTGCACCAGGATGTTTGCTGACACATTTGCCGAGGGATTGCACATGGCAATCGCCGTGATGAAGCCAGCCGAGTCATTCACGGGCAGCAGAAACGCGTAGTCCTCGTACGAACTCATCGGGATCAGTGCTTCGTAGTCAGCGCGTCCCGCGATCCTCTGCCGGAATGTCGCGTGCCCGCCAAGCCGGCTGTTATCGCCCGTGTAATCCACCACCGCCCATCCCTGCTGCAACAATCCAGGTGTCGTGTCCACCAACACCACAGTCGTCGATGCGCCGCTCTCCAGGCTCACCTCGAACGCGCTGTTCGTGATTGGCTCTCCGGATGGCTGCTCCCGCAGTGTCACCGTGAATGCGCTGCCTTGCGGGTTATAGAAGTAGAGAGCGAAATCGAGCGGCCCCAGACCCATGTTCACCAGGGTGATCTCTGTTTCCCATCCATCCCCCGTCGCCAGGTGCGGGAAGACGACATCCTCCGGGAAGAAAAACGTCTTCCGCACCGTCCCAGTTTGAGACTGCTTCGCCGACATCTGTCCCTTTACCACCGCGGATCCCCGAATCGGACTGTCCTTCCAGGGAATCGGCCGGATGCTCTGGGCGAAAAGACTCCCACACGCCACCGCCAACAAAACTAAGACTCGCATTTTGCCTCCTGCTCGGTTTCCAAACGTCCCGGACGCCAGTGATACTTCGCTGATCCTGGGTGAAATCCTTAGCTGGCGTCTGATTCACCGACGTTCCCGGCTCCCAGGCGGTTGCAGCCGCGAACGCCACCCGCCCCACCATTCGCAAGCCCGCCGCCCCCAGAAGGCCGGAAGATCCCCGCATCCGGAAGGCGACCCGGGCCCCTCCAGGACTTCGAGCGCCCTAGATACCCTTCGCCAGGAACCCGCCGTCGACGGGAAGGACAATCCCAGTGACAAAACTGGCGGAATCGCTGCCTAGATAGACCGCTGCCCCCATCAGTTCATCCACGTTGCCGACCCGGCCCATCGGCGTCCGGCCGAGAATCGGACCGGAACGCTCAGGCAGATCAATCACATGCGCGTTCAGCGGCGTCCGGAACACCCCGGGCGCAATCGCATTCACGCGGATGTTGTGCTTCGCCCACTCGCAGGCGAGCGACTTCGTGAGCATGGCGACACCGGCCTTCGAACTCGCGTATGCGGCTACCTCGTTGAAGCTCACAAACGTGGTCATCGAGCAAGTGTTGATGATCGCCCCCCCCTCCTGCTGAATCATCTGGCGGCCGAATACCTGGTTCGCCCGGAAAGTCCCATTGATGTTGCAGTCGATCACGCGCTCGAATTCGGCATCGGTCAGTTCGGCAGTCGGCTTCTTCAGCAGGATGCCCGAGGTGACCACCAGTATGTCCACCCGCTCGAACGCCTTCACCGTTTCGGCGCAAAGCCCCTCCAGGCTTTCGCGGTCCTGAACGTCCGAGGTGATCCGGAGCGTCCGCCCTCCTGCCTCTTCGATCTCATCGGCCGTTGCATCCACTTTTTTCTGATCGCGCGAAGAGGCGACCACGGTGGCGCCAGCCGCGACATAGCCTTGGGTGATGGCTTGGCCGATGCCGCTGGTCCCACCCAGAATGACGGCGACCTTACCGCGTAGCGAGAACATCTGCTCCAGAGAAAGTTGCATTCCTCTAGTCTAAAGTGAAGTAGAGATCCCGGCGCGAACCCGGAGCATCCAAGAGGAGATTTTTGATGAGACTGGTCACCTTCTGCATCCCTGGCGCCCCGGCGCAGGCGGGCGTTGTCACGCCCGAACAGCGCGTGTTCTCGCTCGAACCGGCAGGTTTCGCAGATACACTGAGCGTCATTCGTGGTGGCTGGACTGCGCGTGCGGCCATTGACGCCTATCTGCGCCAGGCCAATCCCTCGGCCTCGATCGCTCTCGAAAGCGCCGTCCTGCTGGCGCCGGTTCCCAAACCGCCCAAGGTGATCTGCGTCGGCTTGAATTACCGCGACCACGCCGAGGAGTCGAAGATGGAAATCCCTTCCACCCCGACCATCTTCAGCAAATTCTCCTCCGCGATCACCGGACCCGGTGCGCCCGTCATTCTGCCCACCAACTCCGAGAAGCCTGACTACGAAGCCGAGTTCGCCGTGGTTATCGGTAAGGGCGGCCGCCACATCCCCGCCGCCTACTGGCACCGCCACGTCTATGGCTACATGTGCCTCAACGATGTCTCCGCGCGCGACTTCCAGATGGCCACTTCTCAGTGGCTGATGGGCAAAACCTTCGATACTTTCGCCCCCACGGGGCCCTGGTTGACTACCGCCGACGAAATCGAAGACCCTCACAACCTCGATATCTCCATGACCATCAACGGCGAAGTCCTGCAGAAGTCGAATACCAGCAACCTGATCTTCGGGGTTCCCCAGTTGGTGGAGTACCTCTCCTCCGTATTCACCCTCGAA
>DNFG01000187.1 GCA_003487005.1 Bryobacterales bacterium | reverse complement strand
GGCCCCAAAACCGCCGAAGGCAAAGCCCGCTCCAGCCTCAACGCCCTCAAACACGGCCGCTTCTCCCGCCACGGGTCCCTCCTCAATTACGAGTGCGACCGCGCCTTCCTCGATATCTACAGACAGTTGCTCGCCACATGGTCCCCCGCCAACCGCTTCGAAGCCAACCTCGTCCAGCAACTCGCCCATATCGAGTGGTCCCTCTTCCGTTGCCGCGCGATCGAAACCGGTCTCCTCGAGTCCGCCTACAACCGCCAGGACAACGCCCTGTCCGGTCTCCCCCATCCCATCGACCCCCTCGACCGTCTCGCCGCCGGTCTCGACCGCTCCATCTCCGTCTCCTCTCTCCCCTCCTGGATCTCTCTCCGCATCACCCGCCTCCTCCATGAACGCACCTCCACCCTCCGCACCCTCGACGTCTATCGGAAATTGCCCTCCGAACCTCCGCAACTCACTCATTCTAAAAGCCGAGCCATCGATTCGAACCCCCAAACGAACCCCCAAACGAACCCCGAGCGGACGGCCAGCGAAACGCCAGCGGACCCCGGGCAGACCCCGGGCGAAACCCCTTCGAACTCCTGAGCCACTCCCATGCCCCCCCGAATTCCAGCACCCGTCCTCTCCTACCAGGGACGCCTCCATACCCCGGACACCCTCCCCGTCTCCGGCGGCACACTCTCCCCAGCCCAGTGGGTCGCCCGGCACCTCGGCTTCCAACCCGACCCCGTACAGTCCGAGATCCTCGACCACCCCGCCCATCGCCTCATCCTCAACTGCACCCGCCAGTGGGGCAAAACCACCGTCTGCGCCGCCAAAGCCCTCCACTTCGCCCTCAATCGCCCCGCCTCCACCACCCTCGTCGCCGCCAACTGCGCCCGCCAGTCCGAAACCTTCCTCGAAAAAATCCTCTCCTTCCTCCAGATCCTCCACATCCCCCGCGCCTCCGTCCCCGGACGCCCCTCCTCCATCCTCCTCCCCAACCACGCCCGCATCCTCTCCCTCCCCGGCCACGCCGATGGCATCCGCGGCTTTACCGCCGACCTTCTCATCTTCGACGAAGCCGCCCGCGTCCCCAACTCCCTTTTCGCCGCCCTCACCCCCACCCTCGCCACCACCGGCGGCCCTTTCTGGCTCCTCTCCACCCCCGATGGACCGGATAACCTCTTCTACACACTCTGGCACGACGAAAACGCTCCCTTCTCCCGCTTCAGCGTCCCCGCCTCCGAATGTCCCCGCATTACCCCCGAATTCCTCGACTCCGAACGCTTCCTCCTCGGTGAGGCCGCCTTCCTCCAGGAGTACTTCTGCCAGTTCGCCGGCACCTCCTCCACCGCTTTTGCCCTCGACCTCATCGATGCCGCCATCGACCCTTCCATCCAGTCCATCCTCGGAGATAAACCCCTATGTCGCTGAACCTCGGACCATCCCGGCAACCCCTCCGCCCTCATCGCACCCACTACTACCTCGGCCTCGACCTCGGCCAGCGACGCGACCACTCCGCCCTCGTTGTCCTCGAATCCAAACTCGAACTCACCGGCGAATTCGACCACGCTCACTTCATCCACCTCACCGAAACCCGCCTCCGCGTCCATCACGCAGAGCGCTTCCCCCTCGGCTTCAAATACATCAGCCTCATCTCCATCCTCCGCGACCTCTTCGACCGCCTCCCCCCCTCCGAAAAGGTCCTCCTCATCGACGCCGCCGGTCCCGGCGCCCCCCTCACCGAACTCATCGTCCGCTCGGACCTCGACGCCGAATTCATCCCCGTCACCATCACCCCCGGCAGCGACGCCCACGGCCGCAACATTTCGCGCCGCGCCCTCCTCTCCAACCTCCGCATCCTCCTCGAAGCCGGCTTCCTCCACCTCTCCCCCAAACACACCGACCTCCTCACCGAACTCCGCACCGTCCAGATCGACGGCCACCAGTCTCAGCACGACGACCTCGTCATGGCTCTCGCCCTCGCCGCCTGGCCCGCTAGGACTCTCCCTGATTCCGAGAGTACTGGTGGTAAGAGGAATATTTCCCGTAGTATCCGTAATAGCCCCCGGGGCTATCCTTAGGATCCCAGTCATTCATGACCGTCCCAATCAGGTGGGTCCCATCTTCGCGGAGGCGCATCCGGCACGCCATCGCGGCATCCCGCGTCGTCGAATTCGCCCGGACCACCAGCACCACCCCATCGGCCACTTTCGCGAACAACCGCGCATCGGGGATCTGCAACACCGGCGGCGTATCGATCACGACCATATCGAACTCCGACCGGCACCACTCCAGCGCTGAAAGCAAACGCTTGGAGAACAACATATTCGAAGCCGCCGCCACCCCGGGCCCGGCGGTCATCACCGACAGGTTCGGCACCGGCGTCTGGTGGATCAACTTCTTCCACTCCCCGCAATCGGGCTTCAGCAGGTCGGACAACCCGGCCTCATTTTCGATCTCAAAGATCCCATGGATGCGCGGCCGCCGGGTATCGCCATCAATCAGCAGCACCTTCTGCCCGGTCTCGGCCATGGCGACGGCCAGGTTGGTAGCGACGGTCGTCTTGCCTTCGGACGGGTTAGGCGAAGTAACAACAATCATCCGCGGCGGACCACTCCCGTTCCCGGAAAACATAATACTGGTCAGAGCCGCCCGGAACGACTCCGCCACGGCACTCAACCGCCGCTGCACGGTCACCAGCTCCAACTTCTCCCCCAGCCCGACATTCGTCAAAACCAGCGACTGACTCTCTTCCCCCAGCAACTTTCGCCCCTTCTTCTCCTCCAGCAACGAAGCCGACGGAACCACCCCCAGCTCCCGGACCCCCAGATAAAACGGAACATCGCTCGGCTCCCGCAGCGCCCGGTCCGCCTTCTCCGTAGTCACCACAAAAGCCACCGCCAGAAACCCCCCAGCGAGCAACCCCAACAAAGCATTGAGCGGAAGCCTGGGCTTATACGGCCGTTCCGGAGCCTTGGCGGGATCAACGATCCGCACATTACTGGCCTTCAAAGCGCTGGCCAACCCAGCCTCCTTCACCCGCTGCAGCATCGACTCATACAGCTGCCGGTTGGTCTCCACCTCCCTCTTCAGGATGTTGTACTGGATCGCCTTCTCCCCCTGCACCGTCACCAGCCGCGTCTGCTTGTCATAATCGGCCTGCAGCAACCGCTCCTTCCGCATCGCCTCCTCGTACTCATTCCGAATCCTCCGCAGGATCTGATCCCGTTCGTTAGCCAGACTCTTCTCCAGACTGCTGATCTGGGCATTCACCCGCTTCACGCGAGAGGTCTCTGGGGTGAACACTTCGAGCAGATCCTCCTGCTGGCGGCGAAGGTCGGAGAGTTTCTCCTGATAACCGCGCATGGAGGAGTCATTGAGCACATCAGGCAGACTGGCAGCAGGGGCGGAACTGGCCATCTCCCAGCGGCTTTGCTTGGAGACGCGGTCGCCCTGAACAGCGGTGAGCTGATCCTGGATCTGTTTGAGCTTCACCTCGTCGACATTGGTGTCGTTCCCGGTGAACAGCAGGTTGTTGCGCTGAGCGTAGTTCTGAAGGGCATCCTCAGAGCGCTCGAGCTTGATGCGCATATCATCGAGCTGTTTGGTCAGCCATTCGCCGGTGCGCTGGCTGGATTGCCAGCGGGCTTCCATGCTTTGGTCGACGTACTCGCTGGTGAGGAGGTTGGCGAACTGGGCGGCGATAGCGGGGTCGGTGGAATCGACGAGGACTTCGACGATGCGGGTCTGGCCGCTGGCGCGGACCTTCAGACTATCGGCGGCCATGGCGATGGCATGCTGGCGGGCGTCGTTCTCGGGGACATCGGGGAGATTGAGGGCGCGGCGCCAGGCGGAGATCCGCGACGGGGTGGAGGCGGGTTCGGCGGGAGCGGCAACCTCCTCGCCGGGGTTCATGAGGGAGTGAACGCGTTCGAGGAGGGTATCGCTCTGGAGGATTTTGATCTGGGTCTGGATGTCGATGGTGGAACCGGAAGGGCCGGCGCCTTCGGTGACTTCCTGAAGGTTCCCCATGTTCATGAAGTTCTGATTGAAGGACTGGATTTCGAGGGTGGTCTTGGCCTGATAGATGGGGGTTTGGGGAAGGGTGACGGCGATGCCAAGGAGGAGGCCGACGGTGGCGCCGATGACCAGAGTGCCCTTGCGGCGGCGGAGGATGCGCCAGTATTCGAGGAGGCCGCCTTCTTCTTCGTCGGAGTCGAACTGGGGGCCGCCGTAATAGGGGTCGGAGTTGGCGGGCGGGGCGTCGACGATTTCGAACTTAACGGGAAGGCGGGAGTTAGCGGAGGCGGAATCGCCTTGGGGGTTGGAAGGAGGTGTCGGTTTGGGCATGGGGGTCACCTTGTCAGTAGGGACGTCCGCCTCGCCAAATGGCGATGCCGGAGCCGACGCTGATGGCGGCTTCGAGGGAACGGGCAGTGGCGCGTTTGGCGCCGCTTAGAGGGACATAGAGGATGTCGTCGGCTTCGAGGGCAATGTCGCGATCCTTGCCTTCGAGAATCCGCTTCACGTTGACGGCGATTTCGACTCGGCTACTGGGATCGGAGGTTTTGCGCATGATGCGGGTCTCGCCTTCCTTGGCGAAGCGATCGAAGCCTTCGGAGAGGGAGAGGGCTTCGAGGACGGTGATATTCTGGCGTTCGCCGAGGACGAAGCCGCCGGACTTTTTGACGGCGCCCATGACGTAGACCATCTGGCCTTTGGGGACGGTGATGACGTCGT
>DNFG01000100.1 GCA_003487005.1 Bryobacterales bacterium | reverse complement strand
CCCCCCGCGCCCCCGCCGCAGCCAGCCGCTCAATCGCCTCCGCGTAGTACCCGTGCCAGAACAACAAAGGCTCCTCGAACGCCTCCGTCGCCGCCTCATCCACCGTCACCAGCACCACCTCCGCCGGCACCCGCGCTCCCGTCGCTATGACGTGCGCATCCCTCATCTTCCACTCCACCACCCGCCCTGCCCGAAACTCCCCCGGCAACCACCCCAACAACGCACAAATCCCCGCCGCCGCCAACCCGACTCCGGCCTGCGTCCGCCAGATCATCCTCCGCACAGAGTACCGCAATCCCCGTTTCGCGCTACATTGACCATCAGGAGGGCCCCCCCATGCACTCAATCAACCGGACTGCCATCCTCGTCCTCGCCCGCCAACCCTTCCTCGACTGGCTCCACCAGACGGACCCCTCCTTTCCCATCACTCTGGTCCAACTCAACGAAGACGCCAACATTTACCTGATCCCTGAATCCGACAACCCCGAACACCCCCAGAAGTGGTTGCGCCGCCACTTCGACACTATCTTCACAGCGGAACTCGAATCCTGGTACACCGAAGAATCCCTCTGGCCCGCCCACCGCACCTTCACCCTCTTCGAAAAGTGGTTCTCCTGGACCGCCCACTCCCTCGTTTACGACCTCGCCAAAGACCCCCTCCGCCACGAGGTCTTCTGAAAGCCGAACAGATCACGGAATCGCCACGTCCTTGAGATTGTCGTCCTTCACGCGGTCGACCAGAAGGTGGAACGGGTCGATCCCGGCACGCGCCGGGCGCTCCGGCACCCGGAAAGTGTGGACGATCTTCGTCTCCTTCACCTTGATCCGCTCGCGGTACAGGGTCTTGCCGAACTTCTTTCCCTTCTCCGGTTCGGCGAATGCGCCGATCTCGATCCAGTCGTTCACGGGAGTCTCGGCTTCGGCGCCTTCCTCGTCGGCCTTGAACTTCCGCGCTTCGGCCGTGAGGGTCACTTCAAACTCGCCCGAATCCAGCCGGACGGCCTTCGCCTCCATCGTCCGGTTCGAGAACAGCACGATCTCCTCGAAAAGTTCCGTGAGCAGCGACTGGTATTCTTCCGGGGTCTCGGCGCGGAGGGCGTCCAGCAGCACCCACGAAGTCGGATGCGGCGGCGCGGCGTAGGCGTAGCGCCCGATCACCTGGCGCAAGGCCCGGTTCACCGCCTCCTCGCCAATCATCTCTTTCAGCAGGTACATCACCAGCGAACCCTTCTGGTAGTGGATGTACCCTTGCGCGGCTTCCACGCGCAGCAGGGGCTTCTCCTTCAGTACGTCCGTGCCGCGCGAGCGAAGGTAGCGGTCCATCTCATATTCCAGAAACTTGCGCATCTGGTCGCGCCCATACTCTTTCTCCATCACCATCAGCGAGGAGTATTGCGCCAGGGTCTCCGACAGCGCCGTCGCCCCCTGCATGTTGGCCCCAATCACCTGGTGTGCCCACCACTGGTGCGCGATCTCGTGCGCCACGATGTAGAAAACGTGGTCGATACTTTCCGGATCGCGAAGGTCGGCGATGAAGCCGACGGACTCGGAATACGGCATCGTTCCCGGAAACGCCTGCGCGAAACTGGCCACGCGCGGAAACTCGATGATACGAACCTGCTTGTGATAGTACGGGCCAAAGTTCGCCGTGAAGTAGTCGATCGACTTGCGCATCGATTCCAGCATCCGGGGCACATTCCACGAGTGCTCCCGGTGATGGTACACCTCGAGGTCCAGCCCCTGATACTTCTCCCGCGCCACCTCGTAGCGCGCGGAAAGGAACGAATAGAAGTTCAGCGAGTCCTTGTCCAGCTTGTAGTGGAACGCCCGGCGGCCATCCTCGGTCCACTCGCGGACCAGGGAGCCCGGCGCAATCGCGATCTGATCGGCGGCTGTCCGGATCACCGTTTCCACGCTCACCCAATCGGAGTTGTTGGAAAGATACGTGTTCAGGCAGTTCGCCGTGCAATCCCGCTCCAGCGCGGGCATGGATGGACGTTCTTCCAGACCCTGCTTCCGCCGCTGGTTACGGTCGTTCAGTTCGCGCTGGGGTTGATAGCCGATCTGCGGGAGGATGGTGTTGTTGAAAAATGTCCCGTTCTGGTTGATCTGGATGAATTCAACGCTGTTCGCGAAGCCCTTTTCCTCCCATTTCAGGAGGATCTCGAGTTCGCGCGATTCGCCTGGGGCGAGTGGTGGGTCCAGTGTGTAGATTCGATAGCCCAGCCGCCTGTCGTCCGTCTTGACGGAAGCGCCGGCAAGCTGGATCTCCGGCGCGAGGCGCCGGTCGAGGGTGAAGTGAACCTCCCCGATCGCGGCCGCGTGGGGGTTCGTCAGAGTCTGCCGCGCCTGCAGCGACAGGCCGCGCTTTTCAGGGTACAGGTCAATGTCATAGCGCACCGCCGTGATGCGCGGCTGCGCGAGACTCTCGAACTGCTTGTACGCCTTCTCGAATGCCGCGGCCCGGCGCTCCCCTTCCTTCTCGGTGACAAACGTATTCAGGATCTTCGTGTTGTAGAACGTCCACCCGGCCGAAGCCACGAACAACAGCGCGAGCACCACCACAACCGGGCGCAACCCGGAGTGCAGGCGGCTCTGCGCGACGCGCCAGCGCGCCCGCCACGCCGCTTCCTTGCCCCGCCGCCAAAATGCAATCGAAGCCGCCACCAGCAGCGCGCAGAACAGCGTCCAGTACAGCGAAAAAGCATGCCAGCCGAGGCTGCCCGGCTGGAAATGAAAGAAATCCGAGTAAGCAACCGAGGGACGCGATCCGAAGTCAACCATCCGGGACCCCACATCGAACGCCCTCCAGCCAAAGGCGTCGAAAATCAGGTACCCGATGAAACCGAAATAGCCAAGGTACTTGTTCGCCGCGACAACATGGAAGAAGAACGCCAGCGTGGCGAGGAAAACCAGCGCGGAAAAGTCCCGGAAGAACATCTCCTCGAGGTACAAAGGCACCTGGAAGCGGGTATACCCCCGGTAAGCCTGCACGGAAATGCCCGCCGCCAGCGCGGCCAGCAGGATCAGAACCAGCGAAGCAAGCAGCACGCTGAACTTGGCGGCGAAGAACGTCCAGTCGCGCACCGGCAACGAGTCCTGGATCTCGTCCACCCGGTCTTCGCGCTCCTTCCAGATCAGTTGTCCCGCGAAGTACGTGATCAGAACAATCAGGAACAGGTACAGCGAGCCCTGAATGATCATGGTCACGGCATAGGTCACCGGGAACGTCTTGTTGCCGAACGCCTCCCCGGCCGTCATCATCAGCGACACGGTGCAGTTGAGGATCGCCGCGGCGGTCACCACCACAAACGTCGGCGTGCGGATCAGCGACTTGAATTCAACCTTGAATGTTCCCAGGAACTGCGCCAGCGCGGCGCTGCCCGACCATGAGGGGCGATGCCCCGGCAGGGCTACCCTTCCGGCCGGCGCCGCCGCCGGGGCTTCGGCGGGTTTGGTCTTCCGCGATGCGCGGTCCGACAGGCTGACACGGGCGCCAGTCACGCCAAAGATCAGCAGCCCCAGGGACAGCCAGATCAAACGGTTCCAGACCAGCAGCGAATCCAGACCCACGGTCAGCGTATTGCGCTCGGCCGGCGTCCAGTACTTCGTGGCCAGGCCGAAAGCGCGCGCGCCGAAAGGCTCCAGCAGCGCGGCCAGCTTCTCGTTCTTCATGTCGGAGGTGAGAACATCGGCAACACCAAAAGCGACAAGCAGAAGCAGCGCGGCCAGAAAACTGACCGTCGTCGAGCGAAACAGCACCGCCAGCGCGAACAAAATGGCGGCAATGAACAGCGTGTTCGGAACAGTAAACAGAGCGAAGGCTTCAAGGTGGGCTGACCACATCGTCGGGCCAAATCGGGAGGAGTCTGCCCAGGGCATGAACGGAGCCACAAGCACACCCGCCGTCACGCCCAGCGCCGGAATCAGCGCAGCCAGCGACGAGCCAAGGAATCGGCCGAGCAGGTAGTCCCACTTGCGGATGGGCAGCGAAAACAGGATCTGGTGCGTGCTGTGCTGGAAATCGCGGATCGCGGCGGAATTCACAAAGGCCGTCGTCATCAGCAGCGTCAGGACCGAGGTCACGCCAAACAGGTTCTGGATGACGAAGGGCGCATTGCGGTTGGTGTTGCCAATCGCGCCGCCAACGCTCACGTTGTCCGACGACACCGCGCCCATGATCATGGCGCCAATGACAAAGGCAAAGATCCACACCATCCAGCCCGTGAGCAAGAAGCGGAGTTCGAATCGCAGAAAGTGACGGAGCATGCGTGGCGTTCTCCTAACTGACCAGTCCGGAAATCCGGCTGAAGAAGACGTCCTCGAGATCGGCCTCGGCCGGCGCGAACCCGTCGCCCGGATCCGACTCCGAATACACATGGATCAGCGGCCGGCCGGCAATCAGTTTGTGCGAGATCACCTTGTGGGCCGCTTCCAGTGCGGGCAATTCGGCTTTCGTGGCCATGCGCTTCCAGATCCGGCCCGCCAGGGACGCGATCGCGTCGTCGGGCGCGCCCGCATACAGCACGCGGCCCTGATTGATGATCGCCATGTTCGAACACAGGTCCACGACATCCTCGACAATGTGCGTGGACAGGATCACAATCACCTCTTCGCCGATCTCGGACAGCAGATTGTAGAAGCGGTTCCGCTCGCCGGGGTCGAGCCCGGCAGTCGGTTCATCCACGATCAGCAGGCGCGGCGAGCCGATCAGCGCCTGCGCAATGCCGAAGCGCTGGCGCATCCCGCCCGAAAACCCCGCGAGCGCCTTCTTGCGCACGTCCCAAAGGTTGACCCGCTGCAGCATCGCCTCGACCACCGCCTTGCGCTCGCCACCCTGGGTGAACCCCTTCAACAAAGCGAGGTGATCGAGCATGTCCAGCGCGGACACCCGCGGATAGACGCCGAAATCCTGCGGCAGATAACCCAGTTGCCGCCGCAGTTGGTCCTTCTGCTCAAGCACATCCAGCTCGCCCAGATGGATCGAGCCTGCGTCCGGCTCCTGAAGCGTCGCAATGGTGCGCATCAGCGTGGACTTCCCGGCGCCATTGGGCCCCAGCAGTCCATACATGCCAAGTGGAATCGTCAGAGTGACCTGATCGAGCGCGCGGACACCGTTGGGATAGGTCTTGGAGAGGTTTTGGATAAGCAGTTGCATGGCTGGGCTGAGTCTCCTGCTGGTTGAGCTTTCCATGGTAACGGAGACCACGCACGAACGGACCCCGCTCCCGCAATTTGTTTACTCGCCTCAGCCATCCCCCGAACTGCCGCTCCGGCGATTCCGCGGCCATCGCAAACCCATTTCAGGCATTTCGGAGACACTCAAACTCTGAACTCCATTCACGCCGTCCGATCTGACAGGTGCTCAACTGCCACCCCGTTGCGGCGAGCCTGTTATCCCCTCCCCTCCATGTACTCCGGCGGGCGAGGGCCCACTTTCGGCCCGGATGCTCCCCGTCGCCAGTCGGCACTCAAGTTTGAGATCAAGTGATCGAGTGTACGTCTCCGGAATTGTGCCTCCACCTCCCTGCTCCTCTTCTGTTCTCGGAGAACATACGAAGAATATTGATCTGCCCTCACCCTGATTAATGAGCGCCCCCCAGATTTGCCCAGCAAAATCCCACGACGCCATGGGCCGCCCCGCCTCCATGCTCGAAGGAGCCACTCCCGTCGTCTCCAGCGTCTCCTACAACCCCGCCGGCCAGATCACCGCCATAACCCGCCAGTATCAGTGGGACACCGAATCCCGCACCTACAACCCCCGAGGCCAACTTACCCGCCAAACCGGCTTCGGCGTCGACATCAGTTATGGCTTTTCTTCC
>DNFG01000176.1 GCA_003487005.1 Bryobacterales bacterium | reverse complement strand
GTCCGGTCCGGACACAGTCCGGGATGCCGATGCCGGAGTACGCGTTTCCCGCCAAGAAGAGGCCCGGAACAGCGCTTAAAATGCCTTCAATTCGCTTCATTCGCGCACTATGACCCACTTCATACTGCGCCATGCTCTTCCGCCAGCGCGAAATCCGGACGAACGCGGGTGTCGCCCGCCAGCCGAGCAACCCGTGCAACTCTTCCTGGACGGTTTCGACCAGTTCGTCGTCGTCCCGGTCGAGAATCGCCTCCTGGCCCGCTCCGCCGAGGAAACAGCGCAGAACAATGTGCGAATCGGGCACTCTGAAGGGGAATTTGGCCCCCACAAACGTGCAAGCCGTCAATGTCTGGCGCTCACGAGCCGGAACGAGGAAGCCGAAGCCCGGGGGCACGGGGCCACAGTCGGCAGTCCGGTAGCCCAGAGCGAGGGTCAACGAAGAGCTATAGTCAATGCCTTGAAGCAGTTGCGCGAGTTCGCCGTGGACTGGCGCCAGCAGTTCGCCCATCGCCCAAGCCGGACAGGCGCCGATCACGTTCCGGGCTTCCAACCACTCGCCGTTGACCCGCGCACGAAAGTGATCTCCTGTCTTTTCAACGGTTTGGACACGTCCGGCGATGATTTCGGCCGAGGGCCGGAGACGGCCCTCAAGTTCATTGGTCAACTGCGCCAGACCGCCGCGAAGAGTCTGAAACAATGGCTCTTCCCTGGTCGCGTGGCCTTTGCGGGCGGCACGCGCGGCGAGGACGCCACGGGTCAGACTGCCATACTTCTTCTCGAGTTCGACGAACCGGGGCAGAACGCTGTTCACGCTCAGGCGGTCCACCGATCCACCATAAACCCCTGACAGCAAAGGCTCGGCCAGGTAGTCAACAGTCTCCTGACCATAATGATCGCGGATGAAATCGGCCACGGTCCGGTCGGCCGGTTCCGTTTCCGGCGCCCGGCGGAGGTATTCGAGGCCCATCCGGATCTTGGTGGACCAGGAGAGGAGCGGGCTGACCGCGACGGGCAGGATTTTGGTGGGCACCATCATCATCAGGCCGTCGGGCATCGCCATTAAACGGCGATTTTTGACCAGATAAGTGACTCGGGCGTGGTCGTTGGACGAAATCAGGTCGCCGTCGAGACCCAGTTCGCGTATCAGTTCGGTAGCAGCGGGCTTGGCTGAAAGAAAACTGTCCGGCCCGCCTTCGAGAACACAGCCCTCGACAATGCCGGTCTGGATGACGCCGCCGAGATTGGCGCCATCATCGACCAGACAGGGGCGCACGCCCAACCTCTGCAATTCATAGGCGGCGGAAAGACCGGTGATGCCGCCGCCGATGACGAGACACTCACGCACAGGCGGATCCGCTCAGGGCTTGAACTCCCGGACCATCTGGACGACGGCGCGGACATTGTCCACCGGGGTTTCCGGCAGGATGCCGTGGCCGAGATTAAAGATGTGGCCGGGGCGGGTTCCGGTCCGTTTCAGAAGTTCGTGGACCTTCTGCTTGAGTTCCGGCAGCGGGGCAAACAGCGCGGCGGGGTCGAGATTACCCTGAATGGCGGAGCGATAGGAGATATCCATCCAGGCCTGGTCGATATTGAGGCGCCAGTCCACGCCCATCACGTCGCCGCCGGCGGCGTGGAGTTCACGGAAATAGCCGGCGGAACCGGTGCCGAAATGGATGACAGGGACGCCGCTGGCCCGGATTCGCTCAATCAGCGCGCGCGAGTACGGGGCCACGTAGCGGACATAGTCGTCGGCGCCGAGTGCACCCACCCAGGAATCAAAAACCTGAATCGCACGGGCGCCGCCGGCCACCTGCATGACGGCAAAGGGGGCGAGAACGTCCACCAGTTTGCCCATCAGACGGCGCCAGAGCGTCTCGTCCTGGTACATCATCTTCTTGGTGTTGATGAAATGGCGCGAGGCTCCGCCTTCGATCATGTAGCTCGCGACGGTGAACGGCGCGCCGACAAAGCCGATGACGGGCACCTTGCCGGCAAGGGCGCGGGCGACGATCTGGATGGACTCGCCCACATAGCCAAGGTCGTCGGTGTTGGTAGTGGAGAGCGTGTCCACATCGTGGGAGGTCCGAACCGGGTTATCGATCACAGGCCCCTCGCCGGCGACGAATTCGAGTTTGAGGCCCATCGGCTCGACCGGGAGCAGCAGGTCCGCGAAGATGATGGCCGCGTCCACATCAAGAATTTCGATGGGTTGGAGGGTCACCTGCGCGGCGAGATCGGGCCGTTTACAGATCTCGAGGATGGTGTGTTTGGCACGAATCTCTCGGTACTGCTTCATGTAGCGACCGGCCTGGCGCATAAACCAGACGGGACGGACATCGGTGGGCCGGCGGCGGCAGGCATCAAGAAAGCGGCTGTTCATGGGAGGGACACGCATGCGATCTCCGATCTGTCTTCGCACAGGAAGACGGTGAATTCGGCGGGTTTGTGCCGGGCGGCCCACTGGCGGCCGAGCACGAAGTAGGGTTTCGTCCAGGCTTCGCTGTCGATGGTCTTGGGCGCAAGGACCGAGACCTGCAGCATGCCCTCGGCCGGGCGGCCGGAGCGGGGGTCCATGATGTGAGAGAAGGTCCTGCGCCCAACGGCGAAAAACTTCTCGGTGGACCCGGAAGTGCTCATCGAGTGGTTCTTGAGATAGTATTCAGCGACATGGCGGCGCGGATCGCGCGGATGGGGGATGGTGATCCGCCAGCCTCGGGGTTCGTTCGGCGGGGCGCCGATGCCATAAATCGAGGATCGCCCGGCGGAGATGATGGCGCTGTCGAAGCCGCGGCGAACCAGAATTTCGGCCATCCGGTCCACGGCGTAGCCCTTGCCGATGCCGCCGGGGTCCATTTCGACGGGCCGGAGAAACCGGACGGTGCGCCGGGCGGGATCAAGCTGGATGTTCCGGTAGCCGATCCGGCTCTGGATGGTCCGGATTTCGACTCGCCGGGGGATCCGGGCCTGTCCCTTATAGAAGCCCCAGAGCTTCATCAACGGTCCAACGGTGATGTCGAAAGCGCCTTCGCTCTCGCGGCTGTACTGGAGGCACTTCTGCAATAAATTGAACAGTTCTTCGGAGACTTCCACCGGCCGCTGCGCGGCTTCGCGGTTCACCTGGCTCCATTCGCTGTCGGGGCGGTAGTTGGACAGCAACTGTTCCAGCCGGCCGGTTTCCTCGAAAGCTTCGTCGATGGCGGACTCCATCACGAAGCGGTCGGGCCCGTAAGCGGCGATGGTGAAGGTGGTGCCCATGGCGGAAAGCGAGCGTTCGAGACGCAAAAGTGGCGTTGCGGCCGGGACCGCGAAGGCGGCGAGGCCGAGCAGGATCACAGATTTGCGAATGGCCGGGACCATGAACGAAGACGAGCGGGGCACACAGCCCCTGACTTTAGCGTACAACCGGGATGCGCGGCGGGCAATAAAATCGCCTGTTTTCTTTGGGATATCCGGCCTATTCGGGCTTCCCGGGGGCATCTTCCCTCGGGCGGCCCCGCCGGATGCGCCGCAGGAGGCGTCCGAGGGGCGCGCCAGAAGTCTCTGAATCGGGGACAAAACGCAGTTCCGGCATCCGGTGGACATCGATACGCTGCGCCAACTGGCGCTTCAGGTAGCCGCGGGCGTGCTCCAGACCTTCGAGCGCCGCCTGACGGGCGGCCTCTCCGGGAGGCAGGGAGACCAGGACATCGGCGCGGCGGAGGTCGCTCGCGACTATGACCTCGGTGACATCGACTTCGGCGAGGCGGGGGTCGCTCGACTCAAAGCGGATCAACTCGCTGAGTTCTTCACGCATCGTTTCCGAGACGCGGCGTGTGCGCAATTCATCCATTTGGGCGATTCCTTTCCCGGTGCGGGGCCGCAGCGGGCATCCCGGACCTCAATCGAGCCACTCGATGGTGGCGCTGATCAGATTGGGACCCAGAAATCCGGCGGCAGCGGCTTCTGCGGCTTCGAGAACCTGCGCGGCCCGTTGCCGCGAAGGTGAGACGGTGACCGCGCAGATCACCGAACTCTGCCAGAGATCCTGGTCAGCGACCTCGCTGACCGCAACATTGTGGGAGCGGCGAAGGCGATCCTTCACGCCGCGCACCCAGTGGCGCTTGTCCTTGAGCGAATGGCAGTGCTCAAGTCTGAGTTCCAGGGTGAGCACGCCAATAGCTGGCATACCGGCCCCTTACGCGTTCAGATCGGGCGCCACCTGTTCCTTCTTGAAGGCTTCGATGACGTCGCCCGGCTTCAGATCGTTGTATCCGGCGATGGCCATACCACATTCAAAGCCGTTTTTGACCTCGGAAACGTCGTTCTTGAAGCGTTTAAGCGAATCGAGGCGGCCGGTATGGATCACCACGTTATCGCGGAGCAGGCGGACCTGCGAATCGCGCAGGATGATGCCGTCCTGAACATAACAGCCCGCGACGGTGCCAACCTTGGTGATGCGGAAGACTTCGCGGACCTCGGCGCGGCCCTGGTAGGCCTCGCGGAAGACCGGGGCGAGCATGCCGACCATGGCTTTCTTGATTTCGTCGGTCAGCTCGTAAATGATCGTGTGGAGACGCAGGTCCACCTTCTCATAATCGGCGAGTTCGGAGGCTTTGCGCTCGGGGCGGACGTTGAAGCCGACAATCACGGCGTCGGAGGCTGAAGCCAGAGTGACGTCGTTTTCGCTGATGGCGCCCACGCCAGCGTGGAGGACGCGAATCTGGACCTTCTCGGTCGAGAGCTTCTGGAGCGTCTCGGAGAGGACTTCGGCGGTGCCGCCGACGTCGGCCTTGATGATGATGTTGAGTTCCTTGCGCTCGCCTTCGCGCATCTGGGCGTGGAACTTCTCGAGAGAGACGCGGGTCTTGGCCATCGCGGTTTCGCGGACCTTGATCTCGCGGAATTCGGCGATCTGGCGGGCCTTGCCGAGGTCGGTAACCACCTGGAGCGTGTCGCCGACTTCAGGCATCGATTCGAGACCGAGCAATTCGGCGGGCATCGACGGACCGACCTCGCGGATGGGATTGCCGCGGTCGTCAAACAGAGCGCGAACCTTGCCGAAGACGGTGCCGCAGAGGTAGTGGTCGCCCACGCGGAGGGTGCCGTTGCGGACCAGCAGGGTAGCCACGGGACCGCGACCGCGATCGAGTTGAGCCTCGAGTACGGTGGCGACGGCCGGGCGGGTGGGATTGGCGCGAAGTTCCTGGACGTCGGCCACAAGCAGGATCATTTCGAGCAGGAGATCCAGGTTGGTCTTCTGCTTGGCCGACACGGGGACGAAGATGGTATCGCCGCCCCAGTCCTCGGGCATCAGGCCGAGGTCGGTCAACTGTTGCTTGACGCGGTCGGGTTGGGCGTCGGGCTTGTCGATCTTGTTGATCGCCACGATGAGGGGCACCTTGGCGGCGCGGGCGTGGTCGATCGCCTCACGGGTCTGGGGCATGACGCCGTCGTCGGCGGCAACCACCAGAATGACGATATCGGTGACCTTCGAGCCGCGTGAACGCATGCGGGTGAAGGCTTCGTGGCCGGGAGTGTCGATGAATACAACTTTGCGACCATTGACATCGACGTGATAGGCGCCGATGTGCTGGGTGATGCCGCCGGCTTCCTTGTCGGCGACATTGGTGAGGCGGATGGAATCGAGCAGAGACGTCTTGCCGTGGTCGACGTGGCCCATGATGGTGACCACGGGCGGGCGGGTCTCCTGATCGTCGCTGCCTTCGACGAGGTCGAGATCCTGGACGGACTCTTCCTCGTAACTCATTTTGGTGGTCTTGGCGCCGAAGGCCTTGGCGAGATCCTCGGCGAGCTTTTCGTCGAGGGTAGATCGGAAGAGCGTCGTGTAGGGGAAGAGAGGACATCTCGTGGGGCGCCGCATCATTAAAAAAAAAATACA
>DNFG01000240.1:7101-7403 GCA_003487005.1 Bryobacterales bacterium | reverse complement strand
CCCCAACAAGACGAACCCCCCGCCACCAAGCGGACCGGACCCAAAAAAAAACCACTTCAACACCGGCCTCCCCGCCCCCGCCGCTGGCAGGCCCACCACCAGCCCCGCCGCCGCTCGCGCCAACCCGCCGCGAAGCACCATGCCGAAGATGTCCGCGCGCCGCGCTCCCAGCGCCAGCCGCACTCCAATCTCCCGCGTCCGCTGCGCCGCCAGGTACCCAATCACCCCATAAATGCCGGTCGCCGCGAGCAACAGCGCCACGATCGCCAGAAACCCCAATACCTTCGCCGTGGCGCGAGGCC
>DNFG01000240.1:0-6793 GCA_003487005.1 Bryobacterales bacterium | reverse complement strand
GCCCGGCCGCCCCCCGCTCGATCAATGCCTCCACGCTCTCCACCTCGTACAACGGCTGTTCGCGATCCACCCGCCAGACCGCCTCGCGCATGGCCTGCGCGAGTCCGCCCCCTCGTGCCACCAGCGTCATCGCCCGGCCCGGCGCCTGCGCATGCGGGACATAAACCTCCGGGCGCGCCGGCTCAAGGGCTCCCAGATGACGCACATCCCGCGCCACGCCGATCACCGTCGCCCAGGGTCCGGCATCGTCCCCGCCCGCCTTGAGCCGTTGTCCCAGCGGGTCCGCGGCCCCGGGCCAGTATTGACGCGCCATTGTCTGGTTCACGATCACCACTGGCGGAGAGTCCGGCGTGTCCCATTCCGTGAAGCCCCTTCCGCTAAGAATTGGAATGCCCAGCGTGTCGAAATACCCGTCCGACACCACCATCCACCCCGCCAGATTCTCGTCCCGGGCATCGCGGGCGCGACTGGATTCCACCGTGACCCTCGACCATTGATCCCCCCCTGCCAGCGGAAGTGTCTGGGCCGCCGCCGCCGCCCGCACCCGCGGGTCCCGCCGGATTTCGGCCAGCACTCTCCGGTAGAAGTCCGCCACCTGCCGGGGTTCCCGGTAAACCGGTTCCGGCAGCGACACCTTCGCCGTCATCAGCCCCGTCCGGTCAAATCCGGCGTCGGCCGTCAGTTGCCCGGACACGCTCTTCACCATCAACCCGCTCGCCGCCAGCAGAACCACGGAAAGCACTACTTCGGCCACCACCAGGCCGGTCAGTGTCCCGCGACCCCCCGCCGTCGATCCCCGCCCGGAGCCACGGAGCGCCCGGCCCAACTCCCCCCGCGTCATCGCGAACGCCGGAATCCACCCCGCCAGCAGGCCGCTTCCAAGCGAAAGAACGAGTCCGTAAGCCAGTCCCCGGAGGTCCAGGACCAGATTCTCGACCTGACCCAGACCCGCCGGCGCCATCGGGCGCAACAGCGGCAACGCCACCCAGGCCAGTGCTATCCCAGCCGCGCCTCCCGCCAGGCCGAGCAACGCGCTTTCAGTGAGCAGCAACCGCGTCAGCGCGCCCTCGCGAGCCCCGAGCGCCGCCCGGATCGCCAGTTCTCTCCCGCGCATGGTCCCCCGCGACAGCAACAGACTGGCGAGATTGACGCACGCGATCAGCAGGACAAAGGTGACGCCAAAGTACATGGCCGTCAGCGCCGTCCGGGCATTTCGCGGCAGGAACAGGTGAGCCGCCGGACGCACATCGGCCTTCCAGCCGCGGTTGGTGGCCGGATACCGCTGATCGAGTCGAGCGGAGAGCGCCGCCAGTTCCTGGGCAGCCTGCCGCGCGGTCACCCCGGGTGCGAGGCGCGCGAGCGCCCGCAGGTTCCTCGCGTCGCGCCGCGAAGCCGCTTCCGGCGAAATGTCGAGCGGGATGAAGACCTGCGACGGCCGGTAGAGGAAATGGAAGCCCGGTGGCAGGACGCCAATCAGCGTGTAATTCCGCCCATCCAGCCGGAAATCGCGGCCAACCGCCCTTGAATCCGCCCCAAACTGCGCCCGCCAGAGGCCATCGGTGATCACCGCCACGCGATGCGTTCCGGCCCCTCGCTCGGCGTGGTTGAAGGTCCGGCCCAGCGCCGCCGGCGTCCGCAGCACCTCAAACAGTTCCGGCCCCGAGGCGACCGTCTCGACGCTCAGTGGAGCGCCCGGCCCGCTCAATGAGGCCATTCGGGGACGGAACGCCACGATCGAATCGAGGCTGCTGGCCGCGCCCCAGTCCTGCCGGTCGGACAGTGAAATCCGCGACTCGCCAATCCCCAGCCCCGGATTCGTCTGGGCCAGCGACACCAGGTTCTCCGCGTCTCCGTACGGGAGCGGAGCCCAGAAATACCCGGCCACGACACTGAAGATGGCCGTGTTCAGCCCCACCCCGAGCGCCAGCGTCAGGATCGCCAGCCCGGTCAGTCCCCGCCGCCGGCCCAGCATCCTGAGGCCGAACCTGATGTCCTCCCACAAGAATCGCATTGGAGACCTCCGTGGCGCGAACGCTCACTTCTCCACTACGGAACCGCGCGGGAGTCCGTTCCCTCGATTGCCGTCCCTGGCGCTACCGGGCCGCCGCCGCCGGCCGGAGCCGCTGCGGCGTGGCCGGAATCCTGTTCGTGTGCCGGTTCGGCCGGCCCCGGCGCTTGGTCAGCTCGAAGCTGTCGTACAGCGCCCCGCTCACCGTCCGCGCTTCGTACACAAGCCGGTTGCCGTCGATCCGGATCACCTGAAATAGCTGCGTGTCCTCGGCGATCCGGTCGAAAACCGCCGTCGGCTTCCGTTCATAGAACTTCGTCCCAGCCGACGAGACCGCGTACACCGTCCCTGTCACCAGACGCGTCCGCCCATACACGTGGTCGTGGCCATTCAGAACCAGATCCACCCGGTACCGGTCGAAAATCGGCTGCCAGAGTTCCCGCAACTCCTTGTTGTCGCGGCGCACGGCCGTCGAATAGACCGGATGGTGAAACGTGATGATCGTCCAGGCCTTCGGGTTCGAAGCCAGCACCTTTTCCAGCCAGACCGCCTGTTCCTTGTGCAGCACGTTCGAGTTCAGGACAATCACCCGCAGATCGTGGATGTCGATGAAATAATTGGACTCCTCGGCCCCGGCAACCCCGTTCAGCGGCAGCGTGAACTGCGGCCGCCAGTTCGAGGTCAGCACCCGCGGGCCATTCTCGGCCAGACGCCCGTACTCGTGGTTGCCCGGCGTTGGGACACTCGGAATCACCTGGTTGATCCAGCCCGCGCCGGCGTGCCATTCGCCCCATTCCTGATCGAGTGTCGACCGGTTGATCAGGTCGCCCGCGTGCAACAGAAAGCGGGCGTTGGGGGCGTGCGCGTACGCCTGCCGGACCAAGCGCGACCAATAGGGCAGAATGCCGCTTTGGGCATCGCCGAAGTAGACGAACGTGAAGGGCTCCGGCCGCTGGGAAGCGGTCTTCAAAGTGTTCCAGGGGCTCCAGTTGGCGCCGTCGCCCACGCGGTAGGAGTATGCCGTGGAAGGCTGAAGTCCCGTGAACGTGACACTATGCGCGTGCGCCGGGCCCAGGTCCGTCGAATAGGCTTCGGTCGCGGCCGTCACGCGCTTCGCCGATTTGGCGAACTCCGCATTCTCGCCCGCCTGCGCGATCTCGGCGAACCCATGCGAGACGGCCGTCGAAGTGCGCCACGTCACGGCGAACCCGGCCGAGGCGTCTTCAGTCCAGTTCAGGATGATCCGGTCGGGATACTGCGACGGGCGGTAGGTCTCCACCGGCTGTGCCGCCTGAAAGGCGGCAGCGGCGGGCAGCAGGGCAAGCACACACAAAACGAGACGTAACAGCATTGTAATCAATCCTTTAGAGAATATGGTCAGGCGGGCGCAAGGCCTATCGTATCGCATCGGCCCCCGGCCGCCGCTGGCCGGGGGCGGGCCATCTGTTAGAGAATCCGGTCATGATGACTGGTTTGCGGACGATGGTGCTGGCCTCGATGGCCGCGAGTTTGTTCGGACAGGCGCCGGCGGCGCCGTTCGACATGCTGGAGGCGCGGAATATCCAGATCCCGGCCCGGGACGGCGTCATGCTGGGGGCGGACCTCTTCTTCCCCGCGCGCGGCGGCATGCTCGCGCCCGGCCGCCATCCGGTCATCCTCGAAAGAACCCCCTATGGAACCAGCCGCGCCGCCCTGTGGGCCAGGGAATACGTGCGCCACGGCTATGTCGTCATGGTGCAGAACGTGCGAGGGCGCTACACCAGCGGCGGAACGTGGCGCGGGCACGTCGATGATCCCAACGACGGCTCTGACACCGCGGCCTGGATCGCGGCTCAACCCTGGTCCAACGGCCGGATCGGAACGGTCGGCTTTTCCTACTCCGGCGCCACCCAGCACGCCATGGCGCTCGGCAACGCGCCCGCGCTCTCCGCGATGATTCCGGTCGACGCCATGTCCACCTACGGGCGCTTCGGCGTGCGCCACCGCGGCGCCTTCGAACTCAGATTCATCAACTGGATCATGGCCTTCGGCAACAGCCCGAGCGGGGATTCGTCGCCCATGTACCCGGACCACTTCCCCGGCGAAACGGCTGAAGCCCGGGCGGAAATGGCGCAGTTGCGGAAACTGATCCCGGAGTATGTGCGCTCGCTCCCGCTGCGCCGCGGCGTCAGCCGCCTGCGCATGGCGCCCGAGTACGAAGACTGGATCCTGAAGGCGATGGGCCATGGCGATTATGACGAATACTGGCGCGAAACCGGAGCCAGCGTCCTGGATCACATTGGCCGGCACAAGGATGTCCCCGCCTACCACGTCACCGGCTGGTATGACTCCTGGAGCCTGATTTCCACGATGAATTACGAAGAATTAAGCAAAGCAAAGAAGAGTCCACAGAAACTGATTGTGGGTCCGTGGACACACGGAGGACAGACTTTGAGTCACGCGGGCGACGCGGAATTCGGACCGGAGGCGGCTTTGGATTTTCACGCATTTCAGCGGCGCTGGTTCGACCGCTGGCTGAAGGGCGAGCCGAACGGCGCGGACGGGGGAGCGCCGGTCAGGATCTTCGTGATGGGCGCCGGTGAGCCGCACCGGACCCCGGAGGGACGCCTGTTCGTGGGCGGGCGCTGGCGGGAAGAAAAGGAATGGCCGCTCTCGCGGGCGAAGCCCACGAACTACTATCTCCACGCCGGCGGGCGGCTCTCCCCCACCCTGCCCGGCGACGCCCCGCCCAGCGTGTATCTGTTTGATCCGAAAGACCCGGTGCCCACGATTGGCGGTAATGTCTCTTCCGAAGGGCTCCTGATGAAGCGCGGAGCCATCGACCAGCGCTGCGGCCCGGCCCACTGGGCGTGCCGGAACAGCCTGCCGCTCAGCGCGCGGAGCGACGTGCTCGTGTTCCAGTCCGAACCCCTCAAGGAGGACATGGAAGTGACCGGACGGCTGGTAGTGACGCTGTGGGCCTCGTCGAGCGCGGTCGACACCGATTTCACGGCCAAGCTGATCGATGTCTATCCGCCCACCCGCGATTATCCCAACGGCGTGGAATTGAATGTCGGCGACAGTATCGTCCGGGCGCGCTATCGGAATTCATTGGAAAAAGCCGAAATGATGGAGCCCGGGAAGCCGTATCAATTCACGATTGAAATGTATCCAACTTCTCTTGTATTCAGAAAAGGACACCGGATTCGCGTGGATATATCGAGCAGTAATTTTCCGCGCTTTGACGTAAATCCGAATACCGGCGAGCCGCTCAACGCGCAGCGGCGCTGGAAGGTGGCGGAGAACTCCATCTATCATGATTCCGGGCATCCGTCGCACATCACCCTGCCGCTGATTCCGGCGGCCGGCGGCGGATCGAGGTAGGGACTCAGACCGGCGGCAGGCCCGCGGGCGAGGCCCAGGCCTGCACGAGCGCCGTTCGCGCCCGGAAACCGAGGCCCCGGTAGCAGGAGATGGCCGCGGCATTCGTGCTGTCCACATGGAGACCTGTCAGGCGGCAGCCCAGCGAATCGAGTTCGCGGGCCACCGCGGCAACACAGCGGCGCGCGAGACCCTGGCCGCGAGATTCCGGTGCGGTGACGATGTTGCCGAGGACGGCCACGCCCTCGGCGGGCGCGGCGGTGTGCGTGCCCGCGATTGAGACCGGGCGGCCGTCCTGCTCGGCCACATAGTAGACATTGCCTTCCAGGCTCGCCGCTTCGAAGAAGTGGCCCGGGTAGGCGGAATACAGTTCCAATAGCGGTTCGAGGGGTTCGCCGGGCGCGAGGCGGCGGACTGGACCCGGAACTTCCGGCACAGGGCCGTCCAGCAGCATGACCGTCAATTCCGAGCGCCGGGTGAGTGTGAAGTGGCGGGCGAAAAGCGGTTCGTGTGCCGGCGGGACCTTGATCCACGCTTCCTGCGGAAGCACGGCGTGGAGTTGGTCAACCAGTTCGGCGGCGTCCCCCGCATCTCCCGTGGTTTGCAGTGAGGGCTCGCTGAGTCCGCCGAACCAGAGCAGGGCCGCATCACCGGTGACGAACCAGCGGCACCGCGAAAAGAACGGTTCCACGAGATCGCTCCACAGATAGAGCGAAGCGGCCGGGTGGCGGGCGAACAGAGAGCGCAGCAGGGCGGGGTCGCGGGTCTCGAAGGGCAGCACGTCTTCAGGCTGACACACTGCCGGGGAAGGCGGATTTCGGGCGCGGGACTCCGAAACCCCTTGACTCCGGGCGGGAACCGCGTTATTCGAGAGACAGAACAGGAGGTTGACGCACATGATGTCAGCCAAGCTGGTTCACCAGATCGAGGACCATTGGGAAGCGGTGGCGGTTCGCTTCCTGCGTCAGGTCCGGAGTTGCCCCCGGGTCCCAAACCTGAATCGATTGCCTGAGTCGGAGGCGATCGAAGTGTGCCGCCGGTTGCTGAGGAATCTGGGTCAGTGGCTGGATTCCAGCAGCGAGGAGACGGTGCGGACGCACTATGAACAGGTGGGGCGGCAGCGGTGCCGGGACGGGATGCCGCTGAGCGAGGCATTGCGGGCCGTACAGTTGCTGAAGGATGCGGCCGTGGGCTACATCCGGGATCAGGGCATGATGGGCGATTCGGTGGATTTGTACGCCGAAGAGGAGTTGGAGCACGAACTTTCGCGGTTTTTCGACCTGCTCATGTTCCACTTGGCCCGAGGGTATGAACAGGAGCAGGCCGGGACCACGCGCACGGCGGTCTCTCACGGGGCGTGACCTCCCAATCGGCACCGGAGAGAACCGCCGGCGCGCGCCGGACAGGCTGTTTGTGTTATTCTGT
>DNFG01000421.1 GCA_003487005.1 Bryobacterales bacterium | reverse complement strand
ATGGGGTGGAAGAAGGGGGCGACGCCGCTGGGGGACAACGGGGCGGTTGAGGTGAAGAAGGTGATTGGGTTGGGCAAGGGGGGCGGGGAGGTCCGGGAGGGGGATTTCTAGGGCGCGGCCTGAAGTTTGGCTCAAATCAGCCACCGGTTTGCCGATAATCTCTTCGCCGGGCATTCGCCGTCCGGCGAAGGGACTATGACACTACGCCAGAAGATGATCATACTTTCGCTGGGCTCGATGGCCGCGGCGGTTTTGACGGGGCTGTTTGTGCAGCGGACGGTGGTGCGGGAGCAGCACATCGAGGCGGTGCGGGCGCATTTGCGCAGCGCGGTGGAGAGCGCGGAGACGACACGGAACCAGATGGCGGGGTTGCAGTTGGACGGGGCGTTCAACCTGGAGGCGGGGCGGAAGCAGGGTGGGGACATGCGGACGAGCGTGGCGTACCGGACGGTGCCGGTGGTGGCGGCGTGGCTGTCGCTGGAGAAGAAGGCGAAGGAGGAGGGACTGGCGTTCCGGTTGCCGAGTCCGAAGCCGAGGAATCCGGCGAACCGGGCGACGAGGGAGGACGAGAAGATTCTGGCGTGGTTCAAGGATCCGGCACAGCAGGAGTATTTCGAGGTGGACCGTTCGCGGGGGCGGGTGGTGTACGCGAGGCCGGTGCGGTTGACGGCGGATTGTCTGAGTTGTCATGGGGATCCGGGGACGAGCCCGCAGGGGGATGGGAAGGACGCGCTGGGGTATCCGATGGAAAACTGGCGGGCGGGGGAGCTGCGCGGGGCGTTTGTTCTGGAATCGGATTTGAGCAAGGCGGAGGCGGCGGCCTGGGGGGTGATGATGGCGGGGGTGAAGCGGAGTGTTGTCTGGTTGTTGCCGGTGGTGGCGTTGTGTGGGTGGGCGGTGATTCTGGTGGCGGGTCGGATCAGCGACCGGTTGCAGGGATTGGTGGACCGGTTGGGGCATGGAGCGGGCGAGGTGAGCGAGGCGGCGCGGCAGATTGAGGAATCGAGCGATGCGCTGGCGGAAGGGGCGCAGCGGCAGGCGGCGGCGGTGGAGCAGACCTCGGCGGCGGGTCAGCAGATGAGTGCGGCATCGAAGGAGAACGCGGAGGGGGCGCGGGCGAGTACGGCGGTGGCGGAGCAGTCGGAGGCGGAAGTGGCGGTGGTGCGGAAGACGTTGAATGAAGTGAGCGGGGCGATGGAGGAGATTGGGGCTTCGAGTCAGGCGATTGGGAAGATCGTGAAGACGATCGAGGAGATTGCGTTCCAGACGAATCTGCTGGCGCTGAATGCGTCGGTGGAAGCGGCGCGGGCCGGGGAGGCGGGGCTGGGGTTTGCGGTGGTGGCGGAGGAGGTGCGCGGGTTGGCGCAGCGGACGGCGCAAGCGGTTCAGAACACGCGGGTCTTGATTGAGGACGCGGGCTCGAAGGCGGGCCGTGGTCATCAGGTGGTGACGGAGTTGCACTCCGAAGTGGGCCGGTTGTTGACGGCATTCGGGGAGATTGGGACGATCGTGAACCGGGTGGCGCGGAGCAGCGGCGAGCAGCAGAAAGGGAGCGAGCAGATCGCGCGTTCGATGGCGGAACTGGAGGCCGTGACGCAGCATAATGCCGCGCAGGCGGAGGAGAGCAGCGCATCGGCGCAGGAACTGAACCGGTTAGCGGGGCAGATGAAGACGGTATCGGAGGAGTTACAGGTAGTGGTTAGCGGGCACCGGTGAGGCCGCTGCGTTCGAGCAGGGCGGAGATGTCGGGATCGCGGCCGAGGAACTGGCGGAACAGGTCCTGGGGCGGTTCGGAGTTGCCCTTTTCGAGGACGGAGCGGCGGAAGGCGGCGCCGGCGGATTCGGAGAAGACGCCATCGCGTTTGAAGCGGGTGAAGGCGTCGGCATCGAGGACCTGGGCCCACTGATAGCTGTAATAGCCGGCGGCATAGCCGCCGGCGAAGATGTGAGAGAAGGCGGCGATGCGGCCATGGTCCTTGGGAAGGGGGGCGGCGGAGTAGCGGTTGTAGATGGCGCTGGTGTAAGCGATGACGCCACCCTGCTGGTCGTTGCCGGTGTATTCGGTGTGAAGAAGGATGTCGGCCATGCCGCCGCCGAGCAGGCCCATGATGCCGGAGGCAGAGCGGAAGTTGCGCGCTTTCAGCATTTTGGCGAACAGTTCTTCAGGTAAAGGATTGCCCGTCTCGAAGTGGCGGGCGAAGAGGTCGACGACGGGGCGTTCCCAGGTGAAGTTCTCCATGATCTGGCTGGGGAGTTCAACGAAGTCCCAGGCGACGCGGATACCGGAGAGGGAGGGGACGGGCGAACGGCTGAGGGCGAGGTGGAGCAGGTGGCCGAACTCGTGGAATAGGGTGATGACCTCGCGGTGGTTGAGGAGGGCGGGTTTGCCATCGAGAGGGGGGGTGACGTTGCCGGCGATGAGGCCGAGATGGGGTTCGAACTGGCCTTTGGAGTTGAGTCCGGCGGGCCAGATGGGGCTCATCCAGGCGCCAGAACGCTTGTTTTCGCGAGGGTGGAAGTCGAAATAGAAATGGGCGAGGAGTGCGCCGTCGCGGTCGTGGATGGCGAAGTACTGGACGGCGGGGTCCCAGACGGCGGGGTTGGCGACGGGTTTGACCTGGATGCCGAAGATGCGTCCGGCGTGAGAAAACATGCCGTCGAGGACCTTATTCATGGGCAAATAGGGGCGAATTTGCTCTTCGTCGAAGTCGTAGAGGGATTTGCGGAGCTTTTCGGCGTAGTAGGCGAGGTCCCAGGATTCGAGGGCGGGGGCGTTGGGGCCTTCGAGGCTGCGGCGGAAGGCCTGGAGTTCGGCGGTTTCCTTTTCGAAGGCGGGGCGGGCCTTTTCATCGAGGGTATTGAGGAATTTGAGGACGTTGCCGCCGGACTGGGCCATGCGGGGAGCGGTCTGGAGGTCGGCGAAGGTGGCGAAGCCGAGCAGGGCGGCTTTTTCGCGGCGGAGTTCGAGGATCTCCTTCATAATGGGGCGGTTATCGAAGGGTGGGGCGGTGGCGACGCTGGCGCGGGCGTCAGAGAGCTGGCGGCGGATGGCGGGGTCGTCGAGGAAGCGGAGGGCGGGGAGGTAGCTTGGGGTCTGGAGGGTGAAGCGCCAGCCGGACTTGCCTTTGGACCTGGCGCTGGCAGCGGCGGCGCGGCGGGCGGACTCGGGGAGTCCGGCGAGTTGGCGTTCGTCGGTGAGGAGGAGTTCGAAGGCGTTGGTGGAGTCGAGGACGTTCTGGCCAAAGCGGGCGCTGAGGGAAGTGAGGCGGTCGTCGATGGACTGGAGGCGGGCGCGTTGGGCATCGTCGAGGTAGGCGCCATTGCGGCGGAAGCGGTCGAGGGTGAGCTCCAGGGCGCGGGCGCGCGGGCCTGAAAGTGATTTTGCTTCAATTGTTTCCGAGTATTCCTTCACGCGTTGGGCGAGGACGGGGTCGCGGTCGAGTCCGGCGTCGAAGCGGCGGACGAGGGGCAGGGCGGCGTTGAAGGCTTTGCGGAGTTCGGGGGTGGTGGCGAGGGATTCGAGGGTCGCGACCATGCGGAAGGCGCGGTTGAGGGGATCGCCGAGGGTTTCGAGGGGGGCGATGGTGTTGTCCCAGGTGAGGGGGCGGGGAGCGGCTTTGAGGGCGTCGCGGTCCTTTTCGGCCTGGGCGAGGAGTTGCTGGACAGCGGGGAGGACGTGTTCGGGGCGGATCTGGTCGAAGGGGACGGGCTGACCGGGTTTGAGTTGGGCGACGGTCAACAGGGGGTTCGCGGCGGCGGAGGCAGCGAGGGTGAGGAGGGCGGCGATGAGGAGGCGCATCTGTCATCAGTTTGAGATGCGCGGGGCGGGCGCGTCAATCGACGGCGGCGGCGGGGATGGAGGTGAAGGCGGAGGCGGCGAAGCGGAGGCCGAGGACGGCGAGACTCCCGGCGTAAGCGGAGAAGCGGATGGCGCCTCGCTGGCCGGCGAGGGTGGAGAGGCCGGGGAGGGCGGAGAGGACGCCGACGAATTTGGAGCGGGCGTGGAGGTTGAGGGAGCCGGAGCCGGCGTTCTGGCCGGGTCCGGCGGTTGCGGTGTATTCGACGGTGATGGCGGTGTCGCCCGGGTTGAGGAGGGCGAGGCCGGTGGTGAGGCCGCTGTCGTCATGGAGGAGGGTCCAGGAGGACTGGTTGGCGGGGCTGAGAAGGACGACGGCTTCGTTGTCATCGCGGCCGGGGACGGACTGGCGGAAGACGGCGTAGCCGGAGACGCCGGCGGGGAGGCCGAGTTGGACCCAGCCGGAAAAAAAGCTGGCGGCGTCAGGGGACTGGAGGCGGAGGGACTCGCGGGGGGCGAGGGTGGTGGATTGTTGGGCGCCACCGGGGATGTTGAGATCGGCGCCATCGTCGGCGCGGTAGTGGAGGGTAATGGGGGCGGGTTCGTTGGTGGAGTTGTGGAGGTAGATGAGGGTGGTCCAGCGGGTGCCGCCGGACTGGGGTCCGAAGACGTACTGGGGGAGGAGGAAGGAGGTGAGGGGTGGGGCGGCGCCGGACTCGGCGATTTCGAGGGAGGTGGTGTACACGGCATCGCCGGAGACGGTGAGATTGTTATTGCCGGCATTGCCGGCGGCGAAGAAGATGACGGGGCCTTCGCCGGCAGTGGGGGCGGTCCAGAGGAGTTCCCAGACGGCCTGGCCGGCCTGGCCGGGGTAGCTGCCGGCGGAGGTCTGGTTGGCGTACTGGACGTTGTTGGCGGGGTCGATGCGGAGGATCGTGATGTTCTCGGAGGCGAGGGTGCCGGCGCGCTGGGTGGGGGCGGCGGCGCGGCGGGCGGAGAGTTGGAAGCCCCAGCGGCGGCCGTTGGGATCGGAGAGGGTGACGCGGAGGCGGTGCTGCTGGCCGGGGGTGTAGGTGGTGGCGTTGAGGAGTTCGACTTTCAGCGAGCCGCCGCCGGAATTGAGGGTGGCGTCCACGTGGCAATAGAGGCAGGTGGATTCGCCGGGGGCGCCGGTGTAGCCAAGGTCGGCGCCCTTGTAGTTGGCGCAGAGTTGGGCGGCGGCAAGGAGGAGGAGAGCGGGAAGGAGTCGCATAGAGTTGACTGGAGTCACCAATAAGACGGGCGGACCGGGGTCCGGGTTGACACGGGCACGGGCAGCCACGAACCCACCGTACAATAATAGCTTCGCCATGGCCTGGATTTTGCTTTTGATTGCGGGACTGCTGGAGGTGGTTTGGGCGATTGGGCTCAAGTACACGGAGGGGTTCACGCGTCCGTTGCCGACGATGTGGACGGTGGCGGCGATGGGGGGGAGTTTTTACTGTCTGTCGGCGGCTTTGAAAAGCCTGCCGGTGGGGACGGCGTACGCGGTATGGACGGGGATTGGGGCGGTGGGGGTGGCGATTCTGGGGATTGTGCTGTTCAATGAGCCGCGGACGTGGCCCCGGATTGTGTGTATTGCGCTGATTGTGGCGGGGATCGCGGGATTGAAGGCGACGAGCGGGGACTGAGATGGGCTACCGGGGGCGATTCGCGCCATCACCGACGGGGCCGCTGCATTTCGGGTCGCTGGTGGCGGCGGCGGCGAGCTGGCTGGATGCGCGGGCGGCGGGGGGCGAGTGGCTGTTGCGGATGGAGGATCTGGACACGCCGCGCTGCGTGCCGGGGGCGGCGGACGACATTTTGCGGACGCTGGAGGCGTGCGGGCTGACGTGGGATGGCGCGGTGGAGTGGCAAAGCCGGCGGGTGGAGGCGTATCAAGCGGCATTGAAGTGTTTAGTGAAGGAAGGGCGGGTATATCCTTGTGGTTGCACGAGAAAAGAGGTGGCAGAGGGGGCGGAGGAGGGACGGTATCCGGGGACGTGCCGGGGGGGATTGCGGACGGGGCGGACGGCGCGGGCGTGGCGGTTGCGGGTTCGCTCCGGGGTGGTTTCGTTCGAGGACCGGGTGCAGGGGCGGCAGGAGCAGGAGGTGGAGCGGGCGTGCGGGGATTTCGTGCTGTTGCGGGCGGACGGGATATTCGCGTATCAGTTGGCGGTGGTGGTGGATGATGCGTGGCAGGGGGTGACGGACGTGGTGCGGGGGGCGGATCTGTTGAGTTCGACGCCGCGGCAGATGGTGTTGCAGGAGGCGCTGGGGGTGGGAACGCCGCGATATCTGCACGTGCCGGTGGCGGCGAACGGGGCGGGGGAGAAGCTGAGCAAGCAGACGCGGGCGCGGGGGGCGGGGGGG
>DNFG01000478.1 GCA_003487005.1 Bryobacterales bacterium | reverse complement strand
TAAATCACTGAATCCGAAGGGGGAGATTCTACCGACTTCCCTCTTTCTCCATGTGGAAACAGCAGATGCAGGCCGAGACGAAACTGGCCGGGGTGCGCCTGCCGGCACCAGACAATGCGGGCACGGGCCGGGAGCAGGCCGGAACGGGTGGTGAATTCCCGGGAGGGTTCGAGACCAACTTCGAGGCCGGCGGGGAGGGATTCAGCGGCGACGAGGCCGAGGCCTTCGCCGGACTGGTCGAAGGCGGAGGTGATGATGAGACGGCCGGGTCCGCCGGGTTCGTCGATCCGGAGGCGGACTTCGGCCTGGTGAGGGAGGGTGGTCCGGCGCCGGGCGCGGCGGTCCGCGATGGCGGTTTCCGTCATGGAGGACTCTTCGACCGCGGACGTGGGATCGAGAGCAAATAGCGAGGCGGGATGGTGGTGGAAATCGGCAAGGGGTGGTGGTAATGGGCCAGTGGGCGGAGCGGTGCTTCCTGGCTCAAGCTATTGATTCAATGACACTTGGTGTTTGGCACAGCGCTTGCAGTGAAGTGGTCAGGTCCAACCTGGACGAGAAGGAGAGCAGCCATGAAGAGATTTCTCGCACTCGGGATTTTCGCCCTGACCCTGGCGACGGGGGTGGCGGAAGCGCGCGGGGGTGGCCGGGCGATGTATGGCCCTCCTCCTCCGCCTTACGAGAGGATGATGAGGGCGCCGAGCCCGCGGCATGTGTGGGTGCCGGGACATTACCGGTGGACGGGGAACCGCTACAGGTGGGTCCGGGGCCGGTGGATGAAGCCGCCGCGGGGGTACATGCGTTATGATCCGGGTTACTGGGCGCCGGCGCCGCGGCGGGGCGGGTATATGTACTTCGAGGGCCGCTGGCGGTAGTCAAAGGAAGGACCGGGAGGGCCGCGCGAACCACGAAAATGGGCTCGCGCGGCCCTCTTTTTGCGCCTGGACGGGCGGACGGGGTGTAATGAGGGGATGCCGGAAGATGATGATGTGGTGACAGTGGGGCAGTATGCGCAGGTGCACGAGGCCTACATGGCGGCGGGGTATCTGGAGGCGAACGGGTTGGAGGTGGTGGTGAGCGGGTCGCCTCTGGGGATTCACCATGGCGCGTACACGGGGCAGACGCGGGGGGAGTTCCGGGTTCAGGTGAAGCGGATGGATGCCGAGGCGGCGGTTCATCTACTGGCGAATCCGGAACCGCTGGCGGACGATTTCGATCCGGGACAGGAATAGGAAAAGGGCGGTCCCGGTGAGGGATGCCGCCCTTTGACGGAAAGGCCTGCGAGGAGGGTCAGACCTTTTCGGGGACCACGTAAGGCTTGCGATAGTTGCGGGTGAGCATGGAATCGGCTTCTTTATCGCCGATGAAGCGTTCCTTGAGCGGGTCGAAGGAGAGCACGCGTCCGGTGCGGAAGGCGATGTTGCCGAGGTGGGCGAGGGCGGAACTGAGGTGGGCGGTCTCGACGGGTCCGTTCTGGTCCTCGACATTGCGGGAGCGGACGGCCTTGATCCAGTTGGCGTAGTGGTCGCCGCCGGCTTTGCGCCCGGGGCCCTTTTCTTTCTTCTGGCCGAGGAAGACCTGGAAGGTCTCGTAGCCGTTGACGATCATGTAGCCTTCGGTGCCATAGAAGATGTTGCCGACGCCGACGCCGTCTTCGTTATTGGTGCACCAGTGGCGGACCTCGAACTGGATCATTTTCTTCTGTTCGGGGTAGTGGTAGAGGCTGGTCTGGACCTCGGGGGTCTGCTTGTCGTCGTCAAAGGTGAACTTGCCGCCCATGGAGGTGATCTTGGAGGGGAGGGTGTTGACGCCGAGGCCCCACATGCAGAGGTCGGTTTCGTGGATGCCCTGGTTGCCGACGTCGCCATTGCCGTAGTTCCAGGTCCAGTGCCAGTTGTAGTGGACATGGCGGCGGGAGAAGGGTTCCATCTGGGCGGGGCCGGTCCAGAGGTCGTAGTTGAGACCGGCGGGGACGGGTTCGGGGCCCTTGTTGCCGATCGAGGGCCGCCACCGGAAGACGAGGCCGCGGGCCATGTAGACGTCGCCGATGACGCCCTTGCGGAGCAGCGAAACGGCTTCCCGGATGGCTTCGGAACTGCGGAGTTGGACGCCGTGCTGGACGATGCGCTTGTATTTGTGCGCGGCTTCGACCATCTTGCGGCCTTCAAAGATGTTGTGGGAGCCGGGTTTTTCGACATAGACGTCCTTGCCGGCCTGGCAGGCCCAGATGGCGGCGAGGGAGTGCCAGTGGTTGGGGGTGGCGATGGTGACGGCGTCGATGTCCTTGTTATCGAAGACCTTGCGCAGGTCGTTTTCGAGGTGGGGCTTTTTGCCGTACTGTTTCTCGAATTCGACGACGCGGCGGTCGAGGATCGACTGATCGGGGTCGCAGAGGCAGACGACTTCGGCGTCTGGCTGCTGCATGATGCCCCGGATGTGGTCACGGCCGCGGCCGTTGGCTCCGATGACGGCGATGCGGAGTTTGTTGTTGGCGGACATGGCCTGACGGGCGGCGAGGTGGGAGGCCATGGCTCCCCCGGCGCCGAATATGAAGGATCTGCGGCTGCTCATGGTGGTGGTTTGCTCCTGGAGGATCACTTTCGGGTGATTAAAGACAGGTCTATCACAAATGGGACGACCGGGGTGGGGCGCAAGTTACTGGAGGGCGCGAATCCTGAGGTTGCGGAAGCAGACTGCGGTGTTGTGGTTCTGCAGCGAGATGGGGCTGCGGTGAATTTTGGACTGGTAGGAGACGACGCGCTGGCCGTTGAGCCAGTGTTCAACTTCGCCGGTGGGCTTGACGACGATGCGGGACTGGTTCCATTCGCCGAGCGGGCGGGCGGCGGATTGAGAGGGCGCGATTTCGCCATACAGGGCGGCGGCCTGACGCTGTTTCTGGGGGAAGATGGAGTCGTCGCCGAGTTGGTATTCCCTGCCCCGGGCGCGGGCGTGGCGGCCCTGGCCCTGAGGGTGGGGCCAGTCGTCGATGCGCTCGATCAGGTATTTGACGCCGGAATTGCCTTTGACGGGCGAGCGCCAGTCGAATTCGAGTTCAAAGGCCTCGAATTCGGCGCGGGTGCGGAGATCCTGGCGGCCGGCGGTGGTGGAGAGCGCGCAGAGGCAGCCATCCTGAACGGCCCAACTGCCGGGATCGACGGGTCCGCCGGTGATCGAGAGGAAAGCCGCGGGGGAGCGGCCGTCGAAAAGGGACTGCCAGTCGGCGGCAGTGGCTGGCGCGGCGGCGGCGGCGAGGAGGAGGAGGGCGAAAAGTGACATGGTTCAGGCGTTGATCAGGGCTTCAGAGGTGGTGCTGGGGCACCAGTGCTGCTCGATATATTCAACCACGAGTTCAGTGCCGCGGTCGTGGGAGACAAAGGGGGCGCGGGCGGGGTTGTACATGGCGTCGGTGAGGTCGCGGACGAGGAAGCAGCGGAAGCCCCAGCGGGTCATGCGCTTGATGGCGAAGGAGCGGTTGAGGATGCACATGTTGGTGTGGACCCCCATGATGAACAGGTGGGTGGCACGGCGGGCATGGAGGGCGTTGTAGATTTCGTTGCCGTTGTCGGAGATGAAATCGGCGGGTTCGATGGGGATGGCGGGGTGTTGGCGGGTGTAGGTTTTCTTGGGGAGGTCGCCGGGGGTGTCGCAGCCTTCGTCGGAATCGTCGATGGGCAGGGGGGGATCGGGCCAGGGCTTGAGGGGAGGCGGAGTGGCGGCGGGCAGGGCCTGGATGGCGCGGCGTTGGGGGGCGTCGCGGTAAAAGTCCATGGTGTCGGAAGGGGCGTGGATGATCTGCACGCCGCGGCGGCGCAGCGCTCCGGCGGTTTCGATGAGACGGGGAAGCATGGCGGCGACGCGTTCATTGGCGCCGCGGCACCAGTGGCGGTCCCAGACATCGCAGAGGATGGCGGCGGCGCGCGCCGGGGGGCAGGAGGCGGGGAAATCGACGGGGGTGGGTTGTTCGGCGGGAGGCCGGAGAATGCGGGTGCGGGCCTGGAAGCGCAGGTCAGCGGGTGGCTGAGCGGCAAGGGCGAGGGGCGCGAACAGCAGCGAACGGCGCGGCAGCAGCATGGCGTTCTTCAGAATATAGCGCTTGCCGTTTGCGGACGGGTTGGCAGAGAATGAGATCGCGAAGTCCTGGTGTTGCAATGGGGACGGCGCGAACACGAGCGGGATGGAGGAATGGCGATGGCTTTCATACATGAAGATTTTCTGTTGCAGAGCGCGACGGCGCGGCGGTTGTATCACAATCACGCGGCCGGGGAGCCGATTCTGGACTATCACTGCCACCTGCCGCCGAAAGATGTGGCGGAGAACCGGCAGTTCGCCAACCTGTTCGAGATCTGGCTGGAAGGGGACCACTACAAGTGGCGGGCGATGCGGGCGAACGGGGTGGACGAGCGCCTGGTGACGGGGGACGCCGAGCCCCGGGAGAAGTTCCTGGCGTGGGCGCGGACGGTGCCGGCGACGCTGCGGAATCCGCTGTATCACTGGACGCACCTGGAATTGAAGCGGTATTTCGGGATCGAGGAATTACTGGACGAGAACACGGCTCCCTCGATCTGGGAGCGGGCGAAAGAGAAACTGGCCGGGGAGGACTTGCGGGCACGGGGCATTCTCGGAAAATTCAATGTCAAAGCGGTGTGCACCACGGATGATCCGACGGATGATCTGGAATGGCACAGGCAGATTGCGGCGTCGGATTTGGGGACAAAGGTGTTTCCCACCTTCCGGCCCGACAAGGCGCTGCTGGTTTCGCAGCCGGATCTTTTCAATGACTGGGTGGGGCGGCTGTCGGCAGCGGCGAATGTCGATATTGAGTCGTTCCAGAGTTTTCTGGACGCGCTGAAGCAGCGGCATGATTATTTTCACAGTCTGGGCGGACGGTTGAGCGACCACGGACTGACGAGTTGCTACGCAGAGGATTGCACGGAAGCCGACGCGGCGGCGATCTTCGACGAGGCGCGGTCCTGCCAGGCGGCCACGCCCGAAGAGCACCGCAAGTTCGCTTCGTTCCTGATGCTCTATTTCGGGCGTCTGGACGCGGAAAAGGGCTGGACGAAGCAGTTGCACCTGGGCGCACGGCGGAACAACAATTCGCGGATGGCGGCGCAACTGGGTCCGGACACGGGCTATGATTCGATCGGCGACTGGCCGCAGATCGACGCGCTGGGCAACTACCTGGACGCGTTGGAAAGCGAGAACGCGCTGCCGAAAATGGTCATTTACAACCTGAATCCGGCGGACAATTACGCGGTGGCGACGATGGTTGGCAATTTCCAGGACGGGCGGACGGCTGGAAAGATTCAATTTGGCAGCGGCTGGTGGTTCCTGGATCAGAAGGAAGCGATGGAATGGCAGATGAATGCGTTGTCGAACTGCGGGCTTTTGTCCAAATTCGTGGGCATGTTGACGGATTCGCGGTCGTTCATGTCCTACCCGCGGCATGAATACTTCCGGCGGACACTGTGCAACCTGCTGGGCGATGACGTCGAAAAGGGACTGCTGCCGGATTCCGACGAACTGCTGGCCCCGCTGGTGCAAGGCATCTGCTACGGGAACGCGAAGAGGATGCTGGGGTTGGGGGTGGAGTAGACAACTGTAAATTGCAGGCGGGCGCGAAAAAAGGATGTAGTGAATCTACGTCCATGGCTGTAGAATGTCTACATGCCTTCAACGGACACCCGCTACCGGAACCGGATTGAACTTCTGCAAGGGACGCTGGACATGCTGATCCTGCGAGCCTTGGGAGAAGAACCGCGACACGGCTATGGAATCTGCCAGACAATCTGGTCGGGTTCGGGCGAAGTGTTGCGCGTGGAGACGGGATCTCTCTACCCTGCGCTGCACCGGCTGGAGCGTAATGGGTGGGTCTCGTCGGAATGGAAATTGACCGAGAACAATCAGCGAGCCAAGTATTACCGGCTGACTCCGGCCGGACGACGGCAATTGGCCTCGGAACGGAACCGCTGGAATGTGCTGAGCGCCGCGATCAGCGGATTCATGAGCTCGGAAAGCGAGGCCATGGCGTGAAACTCAGAGGGTGGCTCTGGCGGTGGCGGCGGCGTGAGGAGGAATTGGACGAAGAAATCCGGTCTCACCTCGAGATGGCGAAGCAGGATCGCATCGCGCGCGGCGAGGATCCTCGAGAGGCTGGGTACGCGGCTCGGCGCGAGTTCGGCAACGTGGATCTGGTGAAGGAGGTGACCAGAGACATGTGGGGATGGGGAGCGGCGGAACGGCTGGCGCTGGACGTGCGGTTTGCGGGGCGCTCGTTAAGGAAAAGTCCGGGGTTCACGGGAACGGCGGTGCTTTCGCTGGTATTGGGGATCGGTGCAAACACGGCGTCATTCAGCGTCTCCGAGGCGTTGTTGCTCCGGCCGCTGCCCATTCACGAGCCGGACGCGGTGGCGAAGATCAGCGTGAACCACCGGAGGAGCGGTTACGAGGAGGTTTCCTATCCGGACTTCCTCGATCTGCGGGCGCGGGCTGAATCATTCTCGTCGATGAGCGCCCACGCGACCCGAAGGCTGGCCGTCGCGCGAGAGACAGACGCCATCCCGCGGATGCTGTTCTGCAAGATCGTCAGCGACGGATTCTTCGAGACCATGGGAGTGCAGCCCATCATGGGCCGCGGGTTCTCGCGCGAGGAGACGACGGTTCCGGGCCGGGAACCCGTGACGGTGGTTAGTCATGAATTCTGGAAGAACGATCTTGGGGCGAATCAAGACGCGATTGGGATGACGCTCCGGGTGAATGGCATCCCATTCACGGTCGTGGGCGTGGCGCCGGAAGGGTTCACCGGGATCAGCAACCTGATGCGGTACGCGATGTACGTCCCGGCGACGATGGCCGACCGGCTGGCGCCACGGCGGCACGGAACTCCGGTGATCCAGGACCGGAGCGAACCGGGATTCGACGTGCGCGGGCGGCTGAAGCCCGGAGTCTCGATGGCCGAGGCGAGCGCCGAAGTGGAGACGTTGGGCGCGGCTCTTGAATTGGCTTATCCGGAAACGAACCGGGACCGGGCGTTCATCGCGCTCAGCGATCTCCGGAACAGGCTCAAGGACTCGCCGGAGGTGGCGGGAATGGTGGCGATGCTGATGACGCTCTCATTTCTGGTCCTGGTGATCGCCTGCGCGAATGTGGCGAGCCTGCTGCTCGCGCGGGCGCGGAGCCGGATGCGGGAAATGGCGATCCGGTCGGCGATCGGCGCCGGACGCGGACGGCTATTTCAACAGCTGCTCACCGAAAGCCTGCTGCTGGCGCTGTGTGGCGGAGCGCTTGGGGTCGGGTTGGCGTCCGTGGTGATCCGGCACCTGGCTGCGATCCGGCTGCCGACAGATACACCGATGTCGCTGGCGACGCAACTGGATGGCAGGGTGCTCTTGTTCAGTGTGGTGACATCCGTGTTGAGCGCGGTGTTTTTCGGAGCAATTCCGGCGTGGAAGGCAGTGAAGCCGGACCTGACTCCTGCCTTGAAGGCCGGAGACATGGAGATGAAGGACCGGGTGCGATCCTGGGGGCGGCACTTGCTGGTGGGTGCGCAGGTGGCGCTGTGCCTGGTGCTTCTGGTGGCGTCCGCGGCGATGCTGGACGCATTCCGCAGGATGTTGGTGATCGATCCAGGCATCCGGACCGAGCGTCTGATGATGATGGAATTCGATCCAACGCTCGCCCGATACTCCGCGGAGCAGTCGGCCGAATTTCTGCGGCAACTCAAGGAGCGCATCCGGCAGTTGCCCGGTGTAGAATCAGCCGCGCTCTCACGGGCGGTGCCATTCCGGCCGAATTTCAACGCGGTTGAAGTCGTTCCGGAAGGTTTTGACTTCGCGCCGGGCCAGACGACGGTGAAGCTGGAAGCGAACGTCGTGGACCCGGATTACTTCGAGACGGCGGGCGTGGCTTTGTTGAGGGGACGCGCCTTTAGCCGGAGCGATCGCGGGAGTTCGGCTCCAGTGGTCATCGTGAACGAGGAGTTCGCAAAGCGATACTATCCGGGCCGGGAGGCCCTGGGCCGGCGGCTGCGGCTTGGCGCGCAGGGGCCCTTCGCCGAGGTCGTGGGGGTCGCGCGGACGGGAAAATACTTGAGCACGATGGAGCTGCCCACACCCTACCTGTATCTACCCTTTGAACAGGCGCCACAAACGCGGATGACGCTGCTGGTGGCAACGGCGAGCGAACCGCGGCTGATCGTGGGAGACCTGTTTGACTCGGTCCATTCACTCGATGAGAACATGCCCGTATTCAACGTCTATGACATGCGCACGTACTATCAGCAGGGCGTGCTGGCGCCGGCAATGGTGGTTCTGCAGATGGTCGGAACGATTGGACTGGCCGGCCTTGTGCTGGCGACGGTGGGCTTGTATGGGTTGGTGGCGTACACCGTGAGCCGCCGCACGCGGGAAATCGGAATCCGGATGGCGGTGGGCGCGGGGCGCGGCCGCGTGTTGCGGCTGATTCTCCGGCAGGGACTGATCCTGGCTGGATGCGGAACCCTGACCGGTGTAGCCTTGAGTCTGCCCGTGTTCAGCATCATGTCGGCGGCGTTTGCGGGATTGGGCCGGCTGAACCCGATGACGCTCGTGGTCGTACCTCTGTTATTGACTGGGATCACCTTGGCGGCGTGCTATGTGCCCGCACTGAAGGCATCGCGAATCGATCCCACACGCGCATTGCGCGCTGAATGACCGGGTCCATCAATCGAGGCTGAACTTCGGATTGCGGTACCGGTAGTCCGCCGGGGTGGCCACGGCTTCGTTGATCCATTCAATGAGGGCCGCCCAGCCGAGGCTTTCGGGGTCATGGCGGAGGTAGTCGCGGACCACCTTCATGACGTGGAAGCCCTGGTGGAGTTGGAAGGTGAGGGTGGGATCGCCGAGTTCCTCGCGGGCGACACGGGCGACATACTCTTCGGCGGACATCTGGCCGGCGTAGTGGTGGTAGCCGCGGAGGCGGGCGCCGGCGCGGATGCGCAGCAGGCCGAGGCGTTCAGCAAGCGCGCGGCGCTGCTGGTAGATCTGTTTGCCGATGCCATGGCCCTGGGCGGCGGGGTCGACCATCACTTCAGCGCCGTAAAGGGTCCGGCCGTTCTCGGCATCGTGGTTGGTGAACATGCCGTGGTCGGTGAAGTCGCGCCAGTCGTCATCGTCGTCGTAGTCGTTCCACCAGACGATCAGGCTCGCGGCCATGCCCCGGACGAGGCCGTCGGAGCGGTCGACGGCGACCCACTGCCCATCGGGGAAGACGTCGAGATGCGATCGCAACTGGGTTTCACCCCAGGGCGGCGATTCGGGGTACACACGGCGGCAGAGTTCAATGATGGCCGGGATATCCTCGGCCCGGGTGTTGCGGACCTCGATGTTCATAGTTCGCAGACTTCGACGCGGGTGGCGATTTCGGCGGAGCGGTGGGAGTCGAACAGGGGCAGGACGGTGCCGTTGGTGCGGGTATCCAGAATCGTCTTCATGTTCAACTCGCCCACCACCATCATCTCCTGATTGGGGATGCCCTCGGCGAGGATGCCGTCGCGGGAGAATGCGAAATCGCTCGGCGTGAGGATGGAGGCGCAGCCATAGTTGAGCGAGACGGCGGGGACGGTGGGAATAGAGCCGACGGTGCCGGAGTGGATGACATACATCTGGTTTTCGATGGCCCGCGCCTGGGCGCAGTAGCGAACGCGGTAATAGCCCTGGCGGTCATCCGTGCAACTGGGGACAACAAGGATGTGCGCGCCCTGACGGGCGGCGCCGCGGGCGATCTCGGGAAACTCGACGTCGTAACAGATGGCGACGGCGAAGGGGCCGAAGTCGGTATCGAAGACTTTCAGGGTGGAGCGCGGGCTGACCTTCCACTCCTCGTTTTCAAACCGCGTCATGTGCAGTTTGCCCTGAACCTCGTACTCGCCTTTGGGGGAGAAGACGAAGCAGTCATTGTGGACGATGCCGGAGTCGTGGTCGTCGATGGTCGGGATGGTGCCGGCCACGATATAGATGGACTCGCGGCGGGCCAGAGCGCTCATCATCTCGATGAAGCGAGGGACCTGGGCGGCGAGGTCGCGGATCTGGTCCTGGATCGGGCGCTTGGTATTGCCGAGAGTCAGCAGTTGAACGGAGAAGTATTCGGGGAAGACGACGAGTTGGGCTTTATAGTCGGCGGCGGTCTCGACAAGGGCATCCACCTGGTCGCGGAACTGCTCGAAGGTCTGCACGGGGCGGATGAAGTACTGCAGGGACGCCACGCGGATGCGTTCAATGGCCATACAGGCGATTCTCGCTCAGGCAGGGGTGAGGGGCAAGCTACGGCATCGCTTGTGTGGGAATCGGAGACGGCGAATGTTGGAGAATCCGGCACGCAGAAGGGGGCGCAAGAGTTATTTTCGGACGTAAGTCTCTGATTTCAGAAAGGTAGCTGGTTTGGTCCAGGAAGTGCAGTGAAAAGGGTGCGCGGTGAGAGTCCAAACGGACGCGCCGCCGGGAAGAAACGGCAATAGGAGGCCTGAAATGTTCGGAGTCGACTGGTCCAATAGCGAGACATTGTGGCTCAACCTGACCAACCTGGGGTTGGGGATCGTGACGCTGATTTGCGTGGCTGCGGTGGCGTACAACATCGCGGTGGAGTACTGGCTGAAGGCGCGGGCGGCGGCGAGCGAGAAGACGCACGCGATGCACATTCCGGAGCTGGGCTGGACGATGGCCGACGGCGGCGAGCCTGTGGAACCGGAAGAGAAGAAGGACCGGTAGGGGCACGGATCGAGAGCCGGGAGGCGGACATGAACTGCCCATTTCTCAAGGAAACGCGAGTCCGAAGTTGTTCGGCAGCGCCGGTGCGGATGCAGATCCGCAATGGTTTGGAAACCATGGGCCTCGAACGGTGTTCCACCCCGGCGCACACGGAATGCGTGGTGTACCGGGAGCACCCGGAAGCGGCGCAGGCTGGCGAATGCGGCGCGTGTCCCCACCTGCAGGAGCGGCTGGTGCAGTTCTGTTCGGTGGCGCCGGTGACGAAGTTCGTGCCCTACAGCGAAGCTTCGTTGAGCCGGTGCGGAGACGGGGCGTACGAGTATTGCAGCCTGTATCTGAACTTTGCGCAGCCGGGGTTGAGCAGCGTCCATTCGGGCGACGAGCGCGACCCTGTGGTGGAAGGGATCCGGGTACCGCGGCGGCTCTACTATGCGCCGAATCACATGTGGCTGGACGTGCGTGAAAACGGCGCCTGTCACGTGGGCATTGACGGACTGCTGGCGCGGGCGCTGAAGAACATCAGCGAGATCACGTTCGCGACGGCGAAGGGCGTGCGGCGTCCCAGCGCGGCGCTGACGCTGGACGGGGTGACCTGGCCGGTGACCTTCCCGAATCCGATGTTGATCAGCGGCGCGAACCTCTATCTGCGGCGGCATCCCGAACGGCTCGCTGAGGATCCGTATGGCGAAGGCTGGCTGTTTGAAGGCTGGGAAGCGCCCTCGGCGAAGGTCCGCGAAGGCCTGCTGAATGGTGCTCAGGCCGTAGCCTGGATGGGCCAGGAAGCCCAGCGGCTGACGGAGTTCGTCCACGGCTGTACGGCCCGCTGCGAGGCGAGCCTGGGACCACTGATGAATGACGGCGGAGTGGCCGTGGCCGACCTGGCCGGGCAGATGCAGCGCGAGGAACTGCTCCGTCTGTTGAATGAATTCTTTGCCCCGCACGCTGCGTGGGCGCAAACCTGAGCGAGGAGACGATGCTGAAACGCGGCTTTATACTCTTCACCGCAGGCGCGGCCGTGATGCTGGCAGCCGGTTGGCTGGCCTTCCCGAGGGCCCTGTACCGCGCGCAGACACAGCCGGTTGATTTCGATCACGCGGCCCACACCGTGAAGTCCGAGATGGAGTGCTCGTCCTGCCATGAATACCGGGCGGACGGCACTTTCGCGGGCATCCCCAAGGTGGAAAGCTGCGGCCTTTGCCATTCCGAACCCGTGGGCGAAACCGAAAACGAGCGCAAGATCGTCGACGAGTACATCACCCCCGGCAAAGAGATTCCCTGGCTGGTTTACTCCCGCCAGCCCATCAACACGCGCTTCTCCCACTCGGTCCATACCGAGCGGGCCAAGATCGAATGCGAGCGCTGTCACGGGGATCATGGCAAGACGAAGAGCCTGAGACCGTACGAATACAACGTGGTCAGCGGATACAGCCGCGACATCTGGGGCACCAGCATTTCCCGAATGCGGCGCCAGCCCCACGAGGGCATGAAGATGGACGACTGCATGGGCTGTCACCAGGAGCGGGGCGCCGTGGCCGGCTGCCTTGGCTGTCACCGTTAGGAAGGGAGCACACGACATGGCCATCACTCGCAGAGATCTTCTTCTGTTCGGCGGCGGCAGCGTTGTGGCGCTGCCCTTCACGCCCATTCCCTACAAGCTGCTTGACGACGTTTCGATCTGGACGCAGAACTTCCCATGGCTGCCGGTCCCCAAGCCCGGTGAAATCACCCAGGTCGCCACCACGTGCACACTCTGCGCGGCCGGTTGCGGCCTCAAAGTGCGCCGCGTGGACACGCGCCCGATCGGCATCGCTCCGGCGGCGGACCACCCGGTCAGCCACGGCGCCCTCTGCCCGCTCGCTTTTGGCGCACACCAGTTGGCGTGGCATCCGCGGCGGATCCGGACGTGCCGGTTGAACGGCGCAGAGGCCGAACCGTCGGTGATCGCGGCCAAAGTGGCCGCGGCGATCAGCACGGGTGCGAAGTTCGCCATTCTGGACGAGCGTCCGGGCCGCGCGGTGAGTTCGTTGTACCGGCAGGCCGCCACGCTCGCGGGCGGCCTCTATCTGGCCCCCGAAGCCGCCGAGGAAGCGACGCTCGCGGCTATCCGCCGCCTGCTGCCGGCCACCGCCCCCGCTCTTGGTTTCGACATCACCAATGCCCGGACCGTGCTCAGCTTCGGCGCGCCGGTGCTCGATGGTTGGGGCGTCCCCGGCGAGATGCTCACCCGCTGGAAGAGCGGCGAGGCCACCTTCATTCACGCCGGTTCACGGTACTCGCACACGGCCCGTCTCGCCCACCGCTGGCTGCCCGTGCTGCCCGGTTCGGAAGGCGCTCTCGCGCTGGGCCTGGCCCGCGTCCTCGTGGACGAAGGACTCGCGGCGCAGGCCGCCGGTCTCGACCACTTCAAGACCTTGCTCGACGAAATGCCCATGAACCGCGTCGCGGAAATCACGGGCTTGAAGCCCGGGGAGATCGCCTCCGTCGCGCGCGAATTGCATGCCGGCGGCCCGGCAGTCGCCATCGGCGGCGGCGAACTGGCCGGCCCGCTGGGCGAGGAAGTCGAAACCGCCATCGCCGCGCTCAATGTGCTGCTCGGCGCCGTGGGCCGCGAAGGCGGTATCGTGGCGCGCGGCCCACTGGCCGCCGATACGCCGGATCTCGCACCCGTCACCACTCTCAATCAGGCCGCCGCCGGATCGATCGGCGTCCTGCTCATCGAAGCGGCCACGGCCGGTGCGGCTCAACCGTGGAAGGCCATCGCCTCCCGCCTCGCTCCCGAAGCCCTCGTCGTTGTGATGTCGCCCTACCAGACCGGATATGCCGCCTTCGCGCAAGCCCAGGTGGCTACGCCGGCTTTCCTCGAAGCGCTCGAAGAGGCGCCCACCGCCCCGGGCGCCGCGCGACACAGCTACGCTCTCGCCCCCACGGTGCTCGATGCGCCCGAAACCGCCATCGCTCCGGCCGCGTTTCTCGCGTTGGTCGCCGGCGAAGCCGGCTGGACCAGTCTCGCGGAAGCCTCGACGGAAACAGCCATCAAGGCCCGTGCCGCCGCCATCCACGCCGCGAAGCGTGGCAGCGTCTTCGCCATCGAAGACGCCTCCGAGACGCCCGTCTCCGGAATCGAGAGCGCGGACGCGCTCTACGACAAACTCGCCGCCGGCGCCGTCTGGGTCGATGCCGCCCCCGCCACGCCGCCACTCAAAC
>DNFG01000259.1:492-2764 GCA_003487005.1 Bryobacterales bacterium | reverse complement strand
CTCTTCCGATCTGGAGGGCGTCGTAGCTCTCGTTGGACTGGCGGGGAAGGACGTGGGCGTCCCACTGGTCGAGGGGAGGCGCCCCGGTGCGAGCGGATTCGGCGGCGAGCGCACTGAAATAGCGGTCGAGGTCGGCGCCGGAGTGGGGAATCAGGTGAAATTTCCTGGCCTTGGGGAGGGGGAGGTGATGAATGGAGGCGAGGCGGCGCAGCCACCATCCGACCTGGACGACGGGTTGGCCGTGGCGGAGATACTCCTCGAATCGGAACCGGGGGGCCGCGGATTCGGTGGGGTGGCGCAGCGCAAGCACCGGAAGCTGGGAAAAAAGGGAACGAACCCACGCTGCGTGGTGGTGCGAGAGGGTGACGATGCCGCGGCAGTGCGGGAGGCTGTCCTGCCACGCGGGCAACCGGGCGAGGCGGAGAAGAGATTTCGAAGCGTCGTGACCGTCCGGGATGTCGCCCGGAACGTGGACGAAGCCCACCCACGGCCGCCGGTAGGGGATGCGCTGCTCGCGGACCGAGGTTTCGAGTTCGCGGGCGAAGGTCCGCTCGATCATGGAATCGAGCAGGACGCCTGGAGGGCCGGACCGGAGCAGGGGGGCGAGTGCGTCGAGGGCATAGGCCCAGCCAGAGCGTTGGTGGACACAGGCGGGGCGGCGTTCGAGAAAGAGCTTAGGTTGAGGCAATCGTTTATTATAGGTGGTTCACCTCAGTTCTTCCTGAGGGTCGGAGGAAAAATGGACTTTAATGGATGGATTACGCGTGCTGTTTGACGTGTATGGATACCGGTTTGGGGTGACCGGCGACTGCCGGTTCGCGCTGGAAGGGGTGGCGGAGGATTTCGCGTTTTTCCGGTCGGAAGCAGGGGAGGCCGGGTCGCTCGATGTGGAGTTGGAGTTGCGGGAGGCCGAGCCCGATTGGGACGCGCTGCCGGTGAGCGACGCGGCGGTCTACACGCCGCGGAACGTGGTTTACCGCAACGGAATGGATCGCATTCTGGACTTCGGAGGACGCGGCCTGGGCCGGTTTGACGAGCGCGCGCGGCGGTTCCGGATGGAGAGCGCGGACCCACAGTTGGTGTACGAGGCGGCGTATCTGTTTCTTCTGTCGAAGATTGGGCAGGCCCTGGACGGCCGGGGGCTGCACAGGCTCCACGCCCTCGCGATGAGCTTTCGGGGCAAAGCGATTCTGGCGCTGCTGCCCATGGGCGGCGGAAAAAGCACGCTGGGGGCGGCGCTGTTGAAACATCCGGATGTGCGGATACTATCGGACGATTCGCCATTCATTGACCGGCGGGGGCGGGCGAAGGCTTTTCCGCTCCGGTTGGGGCTGTTGAAAGGGCGGGAATCGGAAGTGCCGGAAGAGCACCGGCGGCTGATTCAGCGGATGGAGTTCGGGCCGAAGTATCTGGTCAATTTCTCGTATTTTGCGGACCGGGTGGACGCGGAGGCGGCGCCGGGACTGGTTCTGCTGGGCCGGCGCACGCTCGCCAGGCAGGGACGGCTGGAGCGGGCGTCCGGGCGCGAGGCCCTGCGGGCGATGGTGCCGAATCTGATCGTGGGTTTGGGGCTGTTCCAGGGGCTGGAGTATGTGCTGGAGCGGAGCAGCCGCGAACTGGCCGGGAAGGTCGGATTGGGCTGGTCGCGGCTGCGGAATGCGCGGGCGCTGGTCACAAACTCCGAAAATTACGTGTTCCACATGGGCCGGGATGTGGACGCGAATGCGCGGATGGTGATGGAACTCGCGGCGGAGCGGCTGGGGTAATCCGGACGTGACCGCGGCAACAGGCGTTTACCGCGCGGCGGCGCGGGTCTTAAGCCGGGCGTTTCTCGACGTGGCCGGCGTGAGGTCGGTCTACGCGCGCCGGAGCGTGGCCTCGGGCGAGGCGGTGCTGCCGTGGAGCGACCTCGATCTGGCGATGGTGACGGACGATCTGCCGGGCAGTGAACTGGAGGGATTGCGGCGGCGGTACCGGCTGGCGCGCGTGGCATTTCCCCGGTTGGGCGAGTGTCAGATCTTCACGGAAGGCGAACTGGCGGAACTGGCCGTGATGGACCCCTTCCGGGCGTCACTGGACCGGCGCTGCGCGTGGGTGGCGCTGGGCGAGCGCCCGGCGATTCCAGCCACGCCGATTCCGGCGCACGAGGCGGCCCGGCGGCTGGTGTTCTGGCTCGAGGAGTTCGTCCCAACCGCGTTACGGCAACGAAACGAGCGTAATTTGCGCAAATTCGCCCTCGAAATGGCGAATGCGCTCGGCGTGCTGGAGGGAC
>DNFG01000259.1:0-250 GCA_003487005.1 Bryobacterales bacterium | reverse complement strand
ATGCGCTCGGCGTGCTGGAGGGACGCTGGCCGGAACCGCTGACCACCCGGCGGGAGACGGAGCAGCGGGTGGGCGACGTGGGCGCGGACGTCGTGGAGGCCTGTTTTCAGATGGCGGCGCGGGCGCACGCGCGGGGGGGCCCGCCCGCGCCCCGGCTGGGAACCCCGCTGGGATTGCCCGAGATCGGGAGAGAAAACGTCTGAACTCCCGGCTCCCTGTAATTTCCTTTGCCCGCTTTTTTTTTTAAAAA
>DNFG01000032.1:3884-18405 GCA_003487005.1 Bryobacterales bacterium | reverse complement strand
CGGCCTCACCGCTCCGGAATGGCTCCTCAGGCCCACAACCTCGAACTGGCCGCTTCGCGAGGGCAAGGGCCACCTCTACGAGGGTGGCGTCCGCGTCCCGCTCATCATCAAAGGGCCCGGCGTTCGCGCTGGTGCGGTGGACGACACGCCCATCTCCAGCGTCGATTACTTCCCCACCTTCAATGAACTGGCGGGCCTGCCAGCCTCCTCCAATGCGGGCGTCGATGGGGCGAGCTTCGCTGGCCTGCTCGCGGCTCCACGGTCCACGCCGCCGCGCCCTCTGTTCTGGCACTACCCGCACTACAGCAACCAGTTGGGCCGCCCGGGCAGCGCCATCCGCCTCGGCGACTTCAAATTGATCCGCTTCCATGAGGACAACCGGCTGGAACTCTACCACCTCAAGGAGGATATCGGCGAAGAAAAGAACCTCGCCGCGGCCCTGCCGGACAAAACCAGGGAACTCGAAGCTCAACTCGATGCCTGGTTGAAGTCAGTGAACGCCCGCATGCCTGCACCCAACCCGGACTACGATGCGGCTCGCGAAAGCGATGGCTACTGGTGGAAAGAGCCCGGCGCTTTCGAGCGCTGGGGGAAGCGGAACTGACCCGGTGAGGCCTCGCAGCCAGAGTTAGACCAAATCCCTAAAGGGCCATCGGACGCAACCGACCGATGGCCCTTTTCGATCGACCCGCGACGCAGGGCGGGGCTACTATGACTGCTCAGGCGATTCAGCGATCACCGAGACGGACCGCGCCCGGACCGTACCGTCGGGCTCCACCACGCCGCTGACCACCACGTTCAACCCGGCCTGCAGATTCCCGATCGACCAGCCGGGGTTGAAACTCGTCCCCGCGATCACTTCAATCTCACCCTCGCCCGACTGCATCCGGAACCGGCCCTCGGCGGGTGCCACCGTGGTCACCGTGCCCGCCCACTGGCGGTCCACCTCAATCGCCGGGATTGGGGGTTCCTCCGGAGCAGGAGGCGGCTGTAAGGCGAAAACGGGCATCAGCAGGGCGGCGAATAACAGCAGGAATCTTGGCATCAACTGGGTTCTCCTCTATTTCGAGATTCACGCCGCCACCCACTGGGGAGCGGCGGCGTATTTTGTATGGGGTCTTCCGCAAGCTACTCCTGGCTCTGCGGCGCCCCTCCCTGGCGGTGAATCTCCCGGGCTTCGAACTTGCCGTCGGGTCTCAGCACGCCAACAATGCGAACTTCATCCCCTTCCTTCAGGTCGCTGAATTTCAGTCCGGCACCGAATGTCGTGGTCGTGTTCACTTCGATGAGGGGGTCGGAACCCTCCAGCTGAAACGTCTGGTCTTCGGCGTTCACCGCCTTCACCTTGCCGGTCACCTCTCCGGTCTGCTCCTGCTGCTCGACATGCACCATCTTTGCGGTTGCGGGAGTAGGCTCGCTAAGAACCGAGGAGGCTTGAATCGCAAGCGCACCGATGATTCCAAGGCAGAGGGCTGTCCACCAGTTCTTCGTTGACATTTTCATTTGGGTCGTCTCCTGTCTTGTTGATATCGCGGCGGGGTCACGTTACCGCATGCTCATGAAGGTAAGCATGCAGGCTGCCACTCTGTAATAGCTGTTGCTGTTCAATAAGATAGCCATGAGTCTCGACTGAGGATAGGCAAGTTTTATACGGTAATAAGTTCCGCGTATGCTATATTCTTCAGGTAAGTGATGCCATCGAACGATACTATCGCTTCGCCTTATTTCGCGGATGCGGGTTCTCAGGCATATGCGGGAACTGGAAGGGTCCGCCTGCGAAAATTCTCTCAAGGTGGTGCCGCTCGTTCTGAACGGATTCGATTCTCCAGCGCAGTTGGACGCCTGGCAGAGGCGCGGAAACTTCAGGAGGCATCGACGAATCCGCCCCGGCCGGAAATGAAATTGCGGAGGAGGCGTGACTCCGATCACATCGCCGCACAAATGGCCGATGTTAGCATCGAGCCATGAAGTCCCTCATCGTTCGCATCGTCCCGCTGAGTCTGCTGCTGGCTGGAGCCGCCTTGGCCCACTGCGACACCATCGACGGACCCGTAGCGACGTCCGCCCGGCAAGCCCTGGAGCGGACCGATGTGAGACTGGTACTGCATTGGGTCCAGCCCAAGGACGAAGTCGAAGTGCGCCGGGCATTCGATGAGGCGATAGCCGTCCGCTCCCTGAATTCGCAAAGCAGGCAATTGGCTGACCGGTACTTTCTCGAAACGGTCGTCCGGGTGCACCGCGCTGGTGAAGGTGCGGCCTACACGGGTTTGAAACCAGCCGGCGAGGGAGTGGATCCCGGTGTCGTGCTTGCGGACAAGACCGTTGAGTCCGGCAATGTCGCCCCGCTCATCGAGGCCTTCTCGCGCCACATGGCCTCCGATATGCGGAAACGATTTGACCGGATGGACGCCGCGCGGAAGTTCGCTCCCGGTGATGTCGAAGCGGGACGCGCGTTCGTCGAAGCTTACGTGGACTTCATCCACTACGCCGAATCCGTGCACAAGGCAATCGCCTCCCAGGGCCACGCCCACTAGCCCGACTTCCCGCGCGTTGCGCGCGGGGGAGGGCCGACGGGTCGCGGTACGGACGCACCTCCCGGACGCGATTGTTCGAAGCACTCAATCCGGGGTTCGCTCTCAACCGGCCTGTTATGCCGAGCTCGGCATAACAGGCCTTATGCGGAGCGCACCATTATGCCGAGTTTTTGAACTTGCGGTTGATAGCGCGCCGGAATGTGGCGGGCCGGGCGTTCCAATCGCTCGGCATAATCAGAGCGCTTCCAGGAAGGCCAGAAGCTTGTCGTTGGGCTGGAACCGCCGGAATCCCGGGCCGGCGGGCACGACTTTCTCCAGCGCCTGCTCCTTGGTCTTCAGATCGGCCTCGATATACGCGTGCGTCGTCTCGATGCTCTCGTGGCCGAGCCAGAGTGCAATTACGGCCATGTCGACTCCGGACTGAAGCAGGTGCATAGCGGTGGTGTGGCGGCTATTCCGGGGCCGGAATAGCCGCCACTATGCCGGGTTCCGGACTATTCCGGGTGAGTTGGCTTTCGGGCTAATTGGCGTCAGCTTGGCGGATTTTTTCCCGGCATAGTCCGGCCGTGTTTTCCTGCCAGTCTTGACTGGAAGGAGAACACTGATGAAGCAGGTTTTCAAAGCGCACCGACTGTGCGCACAAGACGGCCCCTTGGGACCTTATATCGATTCCTACGCAGCCGAGATGCGTAGCGAGGGTTACGCCCAGCATACGAGTGAGCTGCAAGTCCGTTTGGTCGCCGATTTCGGCCACTGGCTCGCCAAACGTCGAATCCAGACGCAGGAGATTACCGCTGAGTTGATTCAGCCGTACCTTCGCGCGCGAGCACGGCGGCGACGGCCCACAGGAAATGATGTATCCGCTTTGCACCGGCTATTGGATCTGTTGATACGGCAGGGTGTGGTTTCTGCCCCGGTATCGCCGCCAGCAACACCGACGGAGCGATTGCAGGCGGAGTTTCGCCTGTACTTGCAGCAGGAACGCGCACTCGCAGCAACAACCCAGGACTGCTATCTGACCTTTGTCAGCGAGTTTCTGACAAAGCGTTTCGGCACCGGGCCGGTCGATCTCTCCAGGCTGTGTGCCACGGATATAACAGGATTCGTGCGGCGTCGTGCGATCACCATTCATAGCAGGCGCGTTCAGTTGATGACGACCGCGCTGCGATCGTTTCTGGGATTCGCACGTTATCGAGGAGACATCGACAAGGATCTCGCGGCGTGTGTACCGGCCGTCGCCAACTGGAAGCTATCGACCATCCCTCGAGCCCTTCCGCCTGACCAGGTAGAGCTGGTACTGGCTTCGATCGACCGGAAGACCGCTATGGGCCGCCGCGACTATGCGATTCTCTTGATCCTGGCGCGCCTGGGTTTACGCGCCGGTGAGATCAGAATGCTCACACTGGAAGATTTGGATTGGCAGGAGGGATTGATTACGGTGCGCGGAAAGGCTGGTCGCTATTCTCAACTGCCACTGCCGGTCGATGTCGGCGCGGCCATCGCTGATTATTTGCGGCAGGGGCGGCCAACCGCCAGCAGTAGATGCGTGTTTCTCAGGGCGAAGGCGCCCGCCGGAGGTTTCCGAGGTCAATGTGGAATCGGCTCCATTGTAAGACACGCGCTCGCTCGGGCCGGGATTGATGCTGCCCGCACGGGAGCCCACCAGTTCCGGCACGCACTTGCCTGCCAGATGCTCCGGCAAGGAGCGTCGCTGTCCGAGATCGGTGAACTTCTCCGACATCGCAGCCCCCAGACCACAGCGATCTACGCGAAGGTGGACCTGACTTCGCTTGCGACATTGGCTTTGCCCTGGCCGGGAGGTGCACGGTGACTTCATGGCGTAAAAGGGTCGAGGAGTACGTCGAATTGCGCCGCAGTTTGGGGTTCAAACTGCTGGACGCAAAGGTGGGCTTGATCAAGTTCGCCTCGTTTCTCCAACAGCGTCGCGCGGTGCGCATTACCATTCCGCTGGCGATGGAATGGGCACAGCAGGACAAGACTGCGCGCCCTGCGGAATGGGCGAAGCGGCTCAGTTTCGTACGCGGCTTTGCTCGCCATTGGAGCGCTCATGATTCACAGACCGAGGTGCCTCCGTGCGGGTTGCTGCCTCACCGGCCCGGACGAGCGCACCCGTACTTGTACAGCAACGAGGAGATCCGGAAACTGCTTGAGGCAGCGCGCCGGCTGCCATCAACGCACGGTCTGCGAGGTCGGACCTATTACTGCCTGTTGGGCCTGCTGGCCGTGGCGGGCCTGCGTATCAGCGAGGCACGTAACCTGCAAACGGAAGATGTGGATTTAGAGGAAGGTGTTCTCACCATTCGAGGTGCCAAGTTCGGCAAGTCCCGCCTGATTCCCATTCATCCATCCACACGCAAGGTGCTCTCCGATTATGCGTCGCGGCGGGATCATTTTCTCTCTAAGCGGCCTGCAACGTTCTTCGTATCTGGACGTGGGACTCGGCTCGATGGCGCCGAGATCCGGCGCACGTTTTACTTCTTGTCGCGGCAGATCGGGTTGCGTGGCCCTTCTGATAGCCATGGGCCACGGCTTCACGATTTTCGTCACCGATTTGCTGTGGAAACTCTGGTGCAGTGGTATCGGTCCGGTCATGACGTGGAGCGCCGCCTGCCCGTTTTGTCGACCTACCTGGGACATGTTCACGTGGCCGATACCTACTGGTACTTAAGCGCCTGTCCCGAGCTGATGGGCCTGGCGGTCAAACGGTTCGAGGATTACTGGGAGAAACAGTCATGAAGTCTTCAGCTACCCTGGCCGTGTTGCTGGAGAACTACTTCACCCAGCGCCTGATGAATCAGCGGCAGGCGAGTGCTCACACCATCAGTTCCTACCGGGATACCTTCCGCTTGCTTCTGCTGTTCGCCCAGAAGCGCCTTCATAAGCCTCCTGCCCGGATGGCTTTCGAAGAAATTGATGCGCCGATGATCGCCGCATTTTTGGATGACTTGGAAAAGAGCCGCGGGATTGCCGTCCGCAGCCGCAATCTACGCTTGACAGCAATCCGCTCCTTCTTCCACTTTGCCGCCTACGAAGAACCATCCCGTGCCGCTCAGATCCAGCGTGTGCTGGCAATACCTGGGAAGCGGCACACTCGCAGCTTGATTCACTTCCTGAGTCGTCCCGAAATCGACGCCCTCCTGGCAGCTCCCGAGCAGAAGACCTGGTTCGGCCGCCGCGATCATGCTTTGCTGCTGGTAGCCGTACAGACAGGGCTGCGCCTATCGGAACTGACTGGCTTGCAACGCGCCGACGTGGTTTTGGGCACGGGTGCACACGTTCGCTGTGTAGGCAAGGGCCGCAAAGAGCGCTGTACACCACTTGCCAAAACAACCGTGGCGGTCCTGAAGGCGTGGTTGCATGAGCCGCCAAGGCACAGCACCGAGGTGCTATTCCCCAATGCCCACGGCGGCCGCCTCAGCGCGGATGGCTTTGCGGACTTGCTGGCCAAACACGTGGCCCTCGCCTGCCAGTCATTCCCACCTCTCCGGAAAAAGCATGTGACCCCACACGTACTCAGACATTCGATGGCCATGGGGTTATTGCAGGCAGGCGTTGATCGAGCGGTCATCGCTCTTTGGCTGGGGCACGAGTCGGTGGAGACCACGCAGATCTACCTTGAAGCCAACCTCGCCATGAAGGAGGAGATCCTGGCAATGACCACACCGCCCGGTGGAAAGGCCGGCCGCTACCGGCCTGGCGACACGCTGCTCGCTTTCCTCAAAGACCTGTGATCAGGACTATGCCGGGCGACAGTACGACCGAATTTGCCGGGCCCCACGGCTGATGGGCACTTCGGCAACCCGAACTCGCTTCACCCGGAATAGTCCGGAACCCGGCATAGTGGCGTAGCACGTGCGGCGATACCTTCTTCTCCGCCAATGTCGCGCACGTGGTCTTCGCTTTCTCCACCGCCTGCTGCAGAATATAGGCCGCACCGTCTCGGGACAACAGTACGCCCCTGGCATTGGGAAACACGATTGCTTCCGGGGTGGCCGGGATCACCTGCAACCACCGCTTCAGCGTCCTTGCCGTTTTCGCCCACATGGGCACGGTCCGTTCCTTGCGGCCTTTGCCGTTCAATTCGAGGAAGTTCGTTTCCCCGAAACGAATCTGCCGGCGCCGGAGCGCAATGATCTCGGAGACTCGCGCGCCGCTGTTGTAAAGCGCCAGTAGCAGCGCATGGTCTCGCTGTCCCGACCATTGGCGCTGATCAGGCGCCGCGAGGATGGCCTCGATCTCCGGGCGTGTGAGATAGCCGATCAACCGCTTGTCGGTCCGTTTGACGGGAACCGCCAGAACACGGGTCGCCACCGGAACGCAGCAAGGTTCTCGTAGCGCAACCAGACGGAAGAAGGACCGGATGGCCGCCAGGCGGGCATTTCGGGACCGAGTTCCGTTCCCGCGTTCTTGCTCAAGATGATCCAAGAAAGCAAAGATGTTCGGTGCGTCGAGATCCTCGACCCGCAACAGAGACGGTGCCCGCTTGATAGTCCGATCCAGAAAGCGCAGCAACAGGCGGAAGGTGTCGCGATAGCTGGCCACGGTTTGAGGGCTTGCACGCCGATGTGCCGGCAGGTGCTCGGCAAAGAAAGCTTGCAGCAGCGGTCCCAATAACGGTGACTCTCGGGATACCTCACTCATGAGGACCTCCGGTGTGGACATGGCGCTCGAACTTCGCCGACGCGGCGGTCAGCAGTTCCGGCGTCGCCGTCAGATACCAGTAGGTCTCTTCCGGGCTGACATGACCGAGATAGACAGACAAGTGCGGCAACAGCGTGCGTGCGTCCATGTCCGCGCGATGCCAAGACGTCAGCCGCTCGACCGCGAACGTGTGCCGTAGGGAATGCAGTGCGGGCGCCTTCCGGCCAGGAGCTTTCTGGATTCCCAACTGGTGGGTGATGGCGCGGAAATTCTCCAGGACATTGTGATAGCGGAGCGGCCAGCCCTTATCGTTGAGAAAGGCTGTGTTGGAGGAACAGTCTGGACACAGGCGCTTACGTTCCAGCAGATAGACCCGCAGCTTTTCCGCCGCTGTGGGATGGATGGGGACGAACCGCGACTTGTAGAACTTCGTGTTCCGGATCAGGATGCGCGGAGGATCAAGATCCAGGCCGAGATCACTCACCGTCAAGCCGAGCGCTTCAGACACGCGAAGCCCTGTGCAGGCCAGCAGGCCGATGATTGTGTACATGGCGTTCTGCCGCATGGACCCGGGTTCCCACAACAGCAGAGTCGCCTCCTGTAACTGGGCGATCTCTTCTTGCGAGTAGGTGTACGGTTTGGGGCGTGCGACTCGCGCCAGAACCCCATGGCCAGGCACCTCCGTTTCTGGGAAGAAAGCCTTCAGGTGTCTCATGAAACAGCGCAGGCAGACCAAGCGAACCCGCTGGCCGGGCGGCCCGGCGTTGCGAGGGGCTCCGGTCGCCGCCCACTCCACTGCGGTTCGTGCGCGCAATGGACCCTGGTGGCCTTGCCCTTCGAGGTAGTCGGCAAACGCGCGGAGCACGTCCCGCTCGTAGCGTGTCTTGAACCCCAGCGATTGGCGGAGTTCCAGATAGGATTCGATGTGAGAACGCAGATCGGCAAGGGTCATCGCACATCCCCCGGCCACGGCAGCGCCACTTGGGCCAATGAAGGCAGATCGAGTTTGGCGTAGCCCGCGGTTGTCCCTAATGACCGATGTCCGAGCACATCGGCGACCTGTTTGAAGCTGGCGCCTCGTCGAACCATCTGCGTCGCCGCGCTATGCCGAAACACGTAGGCGCCATAACGTGCCATCGGAATGCCGGCTTGCCGGAGCAAGCCAGTTGCCATCTGCGTCGGTGCGCAGGTGGTCCGGAGTGGCGCGTAGGGCGGGCACAGACTGAGAAACAGTTGCCGGCGGGTAGCGCGCGGACGCGCCAGTGTCGCATATTCCATCAACGCCACGCCGACGTCTTCCGGTAGCGGCATCAGTCGTTCGCGGTGGGTCTTTCCGGCACGGATCAGAACGTTGCCGCTCCTCCAATCGATATCTTCCAGACAAAGCCGCGTCACCTCGCCGGGGCGTAAGCCGAGGCGCGCCAGCAACAGAAGCATGGCGCGATCGCGCCGGGCTTTCGGGCTTGTACCCTGGCACAACGCGAGGACGCGCTCCACTTCATCGGTTGCGATGTGCCTGGGAAGTGTGGCGTGTTTCCATTCCCGAACCGGCGGAATCGCTCCCTGAAAACCATCCGGAAGCTGTCCCTTGTGTACGAGGAACCGAATGAGCACCTGCACTCCGCGAACGGGGTCCTTACGCGAAACCGGAGCCAGCTTTTCCGCACGCTGCTGAATGAATTGGGAAACATGATGGGGCTTTAACAGACACCACTCCGGGTGCGAATCCGGGAAGGTGGCATTGAGGAAGGCACGCGCATATCCCAGATAGTTCCGGCGAGTGCTCGCCGCCGTGCCCATGGCCTGTTCCATATATTGCTCCAACTCCAGCAGGCAGGCATGGATCTCATCACACGGAGCGGGTGTGCCCGGTGGCTCCGGAGGCACGACCCCTTGCTCTCGCAACAGATCGGCCACGTGGTGGATACCGCGTGCGTTGTGGACCAATCGTCCGCTAGGGCGGCGCGGCGACGGTCTTCGGGGAACGCCGGCAATGTACCGCTCGACCACCGAGTCTGTGATGTCGGCCAGCGACAATCCTCCGTTGACCAGCCACTGCCCGAACATCTCGGCCGCGTGCAATCGGCGGCGGATCCCCTGGCGCGCGTAGCCTTGGCGCTCGAGTTCAGCGGCGATGAAATCCAAATAGGGTGCGATGATGCCGCTCTCCATCCGCTTGCGGACGGCGGCCTGAACGTAGTAGGTGTTGACCAAAACCTTCTCCAAGCGGCGAGTTGCCGCATCGAGAAGAGTCGCAGGATTATGCCGAGTACTCCAAGTGCCGGAGGCCGGCGCTGTCAACCGCAAGTTCGAAAACTCGGCATAATGGTGCGCTCCGCATAAGGCCTGTCAACAAACGCAAACCCGTCAACAGAGAAACCCGAGATTTGGAGGAGTTGAGAGAGGGCTAAAGGCTCAACCCGGTTGGTTGAGTGCGAAATTCGGTCTGGGATGGCTCTTGACGGAGAAGTGGCCGGAAGTGCAAATACTGGCGAATGTGTGGGATACGTGCGAGGCGGAAAGAAGGGCGCTGGTCAACGTGAGCGGGCGGGGAATCAGGATTTGGGCAGGCGGATCCTCAGTGATGCGGCCGGCGAGAATATCGCGCGCCAGTTCCGCAATGTCGATCTCAGTCAGCCGCCGGTAGCAGGAATGAACATCCATATTCGGGCTCAAACTGGCACCCCCTCATGAAGCAGGAAGGAAAGAATGGACTTGCGGCGGTCCGCCTGCCGCTGTTTTGCGCAGTTCGCAATGCCCCATGGGGACGCGCGCATCGTGCGCCGGTTCGATCGTCGCCGTCGCACCTGGTCCTCGGGCAACCCGGCGCGCCTCTTGGCGGTGTTGGCCAGCACCCGCGCCCGTAGCGGCGTGTCGCGCGCAATGCCGCGGGCGATTTCCACCGCCGCTTCCGGAAGCCAGCCATGAGCTTCAGCCTGCACCTGCCAGGCGATCTTCCTGAACAGAAACTGCCGGTGGGCGGACACCGCCGGCTGCCCAAACAGCTTCACATGCTCCGCCTGGAGCGCTTTCACATTCATCGCGGCAAGTTCATCGATCCGATCCCGGAGGGTCTTCTTCATGCGTCAACCTCATTCACATGAAGGCTCTCCGGGCCCGGGTTATCAACTTCTTCGTTGACAGCCTCGACGCGCCACACGCGCCGCCGCCGCTCATAGGTGTGGGCAAGCAGTGAAGCAATCTGTGAGACAGCCTCGCCCGTCGCCCGGTCTGGCAATTCCATGGTCATCCGGTCCTCGAAAGAACGATTTCCGGCCCACAACGGCTTCCGCTTGGCGGCCTGGCGCGTTGTCTGGCTCTGTCAATGAATACTCAGGGGAGTTCGAAAGTGTCCAACTGGGAGCGGCAGCGGCTTAAGCCATGGCAATGATCATAGTGTCCTGTTAAACTGACGCTGTCGTGCTGACATACCCGCCTTCGAGCCGCTGCGCCATTCTCGGCCTCTGGGTCGCAAGCGTTCTCGCCCAACTCCTACCCGCGCAAGCCACGAAAGCTGAACTCTATGGCACAGTTCGCGATGCCACGGGCCGGACTGTGCCGTCGGCAATCGTGGAACTCCTCGGCCATGGCGACGGGCAAATGAGGCAGTCCGTCGCTGGCATGGACGGCAGCTATCATTTCTTGGCTCTGCCCGCCGGGAAGTACCGGATCGACATTGTCGCCGAGGGGTTCGCGCAGTTCCGCCGCGAGGGGATCGTACTGCGGGTGGGCGACCGCCTGTCCCTGGATTTCGAGCTTGAGGTGGGTGGCGCGGCGCAGGCGATCGAGGTCACAGCGGCGCCGGACCTGCTCCGGGCGAGCCGGGGCTCGGTGGGCTTCGTGGTCGAGCAGGAGAAGGTGGTGACGCTCCCATTGGACGGGAGGAACTTCGTCCCATTGATCGCTCTGGCTCCGGGCGTGAGTTTGCCTCCGGGGAGTGTCCTGCCGCGCATCAACGGCAGCCGGCCACGAGTGAGCGAGTACATCTACGATGGCATCAGCGTTCTGCAACCCGAACCCGGGCAGGTGGCCTATTATCCAGTCATTGACGCCATTGACGAGTTCCGCGTCGAGACGAACAGCTACTCCGCCGAATACGGCCGTTCGAACGGCGGAGTGATCATGGTGAACCAGAAGTCCGGCTCGAATGAACTTCACGGCACGCTGTTCGAGTTCTTCCGCAACGAGCGGCTGAATGCGCGCAACCTGTTTGCCGGAACCGGGCCGAAGCCGCGCTTTCGCCGCAACCAGTATGGCTTCGTTCTGGGCGGTCCTATTCGCAGAAACAAGACCTTCTTCTTCGGCGACTGGCAGGGAACGCGGCTCAGCACGGGTGTGGTGCGGATCAGTACGGTGCCGGCCGCCACGGAACGCGAAGGTGTCTTTGCGACGTCCATTTACGATCCCGCCACGACCAGCCGGGCGGGTGGCGCGTGTTCGCGGTCGCCGTTTCCCGCCAACACGATTCCGGCGGACCGGATTGACCGGGCGGCGCTCCACCTGTTGTCGCGCTATCCTGCGCCCAACGCGCTGACCGTGTCCGGAGCCACGCCGGCCGCGAACAATTACCGCAGGCTTGGCAACAACAGCACCGCGGCGGACCAACTTGACGGCAGGATCGACCATTACTTCACTTCCAACCACCGCTTCTTCACCCGCTACTCGTTCATGCGCGATTACAGTACGCCCACGGGTCCTCTTCCCGACGGCAGCGGTACGCTCACCTCGGGTGTGATCGGAGATACGCTGACGCGCGCCGATAGCCTGGCCGCCGAGCATAGGTGGACCGTCACACCTACCGCCGTGAATTTGCTGCGTTTCGGCTACACCCGTCGCGGCTTTGAACGCGAGTCGCTCCGCTCGGGCCAAACCGCCAGCCAGGCTACGCTGATCCCTAATATCCCGGTTACTTCGTTCTCCGACGTGCTACCCACGTTCGACGTGGTAGGCTTTCAGCAACTTGGCCCGCCCGCCAGTGCCAACTCGCGCTTCAGCACTTCGGTGACGCAGTTGATCAACACGTTCTCCTGGACTCATGGGCGCCACAGCCTGAAAGCCGGCGCGGATCTCCGCCTTGCCACCCTGGACATTCTGCAGCCGCCCAGCCCTGCGGGCCACTTCCGGTTCACCAATGTCTTCACTGCCGGGCTCACTCCGGCAGGCTCGGTGGAGGCTTCGACTGGCAGCGGCCTTGCCTCGTTCCTGCTGGGGCAGACCAGCCGCTTTTCGATCGACGCCCAACCCGAAACACTGGAGCCGCGCGCCTCCATCGCCGAATTCTTCCTCCAGGACGACTGGCAAGCCACGCGGCGTCTCGCGCTCAGCCTGGGCGTCCGGTACACGCTCAACTTCCCCTCGACCGTCGCTGGCGACCGGGCCGCGGTGTTCAATCTCGATTCGCAGCGGCTCGAATTTCTGGGCGCGAACGGAGTGCCGCGATCGGCGCGGGAACTCGAGAAGGCGAACTTCGCCCCGCGCGTGGGGGTGGCCTTCCGGGTCTCGGATTCGTTCGTTCTCCGCTCCGGGTATGGTCTTACGTGGATTGAACAGGCTGGGATCACCACGCCGTTCACCACGCCGCTCTTTCCTTTTATCCAGACTCTCGGCGAACAGTCGCTGGACAATCTTACGCCGGCGTTCATTCTTGCCCAAGGCCCAGCCGTGCGCTTGCAGTCCCCCGGAAAGGATTCAGGTCTGGGCCAGGGCGTGTTTGGGGTTCAGCGCGACAACGGCAGCGGCTACGCGCAGCAGTGGAACTTCATGCTGCAGCGGACATGGGGAAGCGACTGGAGCGTCGAGGCGGGCTACCTCGGCTCGAAGCTCACCCGGCTGGGTGTGCCGGACGTCAATCTGAATCAGCTCACCGTCGAGCAGCTTGCGTTGGGCTCGTCGCTCACCCAACAGGTGCCCAATCCCTTCTATGCACAGCTCCCGCCGAACACCTCGCTCAGCGCGCCCACGATTGCTCGCGGACAACTGCTGCGCCCATATCCGCGTTTCACCACCGTGGCCCTGTATCGCAATAACGTCGGCCACTCGACCTACCATTCGTTACAGGCGCGCATCGAAAAGCGCTTCAGCGGCGGTCTCACCTTCACAGGCTCTTACACGTTTTCGCGCCTGATTGACGATGCTGGCGCCGTCTTCGATGCGGCCATCCTGACGGGTCCGGTAATGAATTTCCAGGCCGCTGACAGTCACAACAAACGCCTGGAAAAGGATGTTTCCACCGGCAACATCCCCCACGTCTTCTCCAGCGGCTTCGTCTATGAGCTGCCGTTCGGGCGGGGCCGCTCTGTGCCGCTCAGTGGCTGGCGCGATTGGGTGGCCGGCGGATGGCAGATCGCGGGTGTGGTCCGGTTGCAGTCCGGGAGCCCCGTGGCCGTCACGCAAGCCACCAACCTGAATGCTTTTGCCGGATTCGGCATTCAGCGGCCGAACCGCGTGGGGAATCCGGCGCTTCCTCCTGCCAAGAGATCCACCGCGCGCTGGTTCGATACCGACGCTTTTACCCAGGCGCCGCAGTTTACGATCGGCAACAGCAGCCGCAATCCCGTCCATGGCCCCGGCTATCGGACGGTCGATGTGATGGTGGGCAAGTCTTTCACGCTCCGCGAGGGCCTTGTCGCGGAATTCCGGGCTGAGGCATTTAACGTGACCAACACCCCGCCGCTCGGCAACCCGAACGGGAGCTTCGGCGCCCCGGGCTTCGGCGCCATCACCACCGCGCTCGACCCTCGAGTCTTCGAATTCGTGCTCAGGCTGCGGTTTTGATTCCAGTTTCCGCGGACTGCGCTACATTGGGGCGACAAGCGATGCAATCGAGCGTGAAGAACCAACTTGGAGCGGTCCGGCGGGGCCGCGGCGTGGGGGCGGCAGAACTGGCAAGGCGGGTGGGCGTGAGCCGCCAGACCATCTATGCGATCGAAGCCGGCTCGTTTGTCCCGAACACCGAAGTGGCGCTGCGGCTGGCGCATGAGCTTGAGGTGACAGTCGACGCTCTGTTCACGCTTGAAGCCGAGGGGCCCTTCCAGCGAAAGCCGGTCAAGGCCGAGGTGCTCAGCCCAGGCGCGCCGATCGCCGGGCAAGGCGTGCAAGTCTGCCGCGTGGGCGATCGCTTGGTGAGCGTTCCGGTGAACGCCGCACCCTACTTTCTCCCGGAGGCCGACGGCATCATCGCCAAGTCGGGGCGCAAGAGCGGCACCGCCGAACTCATGGTGTTCTCCCCGGAAGAGGGCTCCACGAAACGCCTGGTGCTGGCGGGCTGCGACCCCGCCACCGGCCTGCTGGCGCGCATGGTCGAGCGGGAGGCGGGCGTCGAGGTG
>DNFG01000032.1:382-3525 GCA_003487005.1 Bryobacterales bacterium | reverse complement strand
GGCTCGCCCTGAACTGGCTCGTGAATGGGAAGGTGCACGTCGCCGGCAGCCACTTGAAGGATACCGAGACAGGCGAATTCAATCTGCCGATCCTGCGGCGAGACTATCCAGGGGAGGACTTCGCTGTCGTCACGTTCGCGCGCTGGGAGGAAGGCTACGTGACGGCCAAGGGCAATCCCGCGAGCATCAGGGCCGCGGCGGATCTGGCCCGGCCAAAGATCCGCCTGGTGAACCGCGAGGTGGGCGCGGGCAGCAGGGCACTGCTCGACTATCTGCTCATACAAGCCGGAATCCCCACTGCGAAGGTCAAGGGCTATGATCGGATTGCCTTCGGCCACCTGACCGCCGCCTACGCGGTGCACGCGGGGGAGGCCGACTGCTGCATCGCCACGCGCGCCGCCGCCCAGGCTTTCGGCCTCGACTTCATCCCCGTACAAAGTGAGCGCTATGACTTCGTCATCCGCCGCAGGAATCTCGATCTGCCCGCCGTCCAGAGTTTCCTTGATGTGCTGATGAAAGCGAAACTCCGCCGGAAACTGGAAGTGCTTGCAGGCTACGATACTTCGCAGACCGGCGTCGTGCAGGCATAGCTTCACGCAGCGCCCGGAGGGCATCTTTCTCTACTCGGCGCCATCCGGGCGCCATCGCTTACTCCATCATGAACCGGTATCCTACGGCGGGTTTGGTTCGCAGGTGGCGCGGGCGGGCCGGGTCGGCCTCTCACTTACGGCGCAGTTGCGCCATATAGACGCGAAGATATCCCCCCCACCTTGGAGCAGACCAAGCGCGGCTGCGGGCAACTGGGCCGGGGCTGACCAACTGCTCGGAACCCGGCGGCGCCTCCTCTGACAGAGGCTGACAACGGCTGAGAAGGGCCTTGGCAAGTCTCAGCAGTGACCCGAGGACCAACGGCGTGTTTTCCGCGATTCTGACTCTCAACGATCCCCCCCGGCTACAATCTCCACGGCCTCTTAGTGAGAGCCGAATTGCCACGAAGGCCAATTGAACGGGCGCAGTCTGATCTTCCCGCTGGGGAAACGAAACCCCGGCGGCGCAGGCTCTCAGGCTCCATCCCGACGCACCCTCCTCAGCAGGATCTTCGAGCGGTCAGCAGAACGCCGTTGATCCGACCGGGGCTCCCGGGGAGAATGGACATATGGACGTCACCGTTCACATTCCGGACGAGATCGCGGCAAGGCTCTCTGCCGGAGGTGGTGATCTGTCCCGGCGCGCTTTGGAGGCTTTCGCACTGGAAGAGTGTAAGTGCGGCAGGCTTTCGAAGGCTGAATTGCGGCGTCTTTTGGGCTTCGCAACACGCTACGAGTTGGATGGCTTCCTGAGAGCTCACGAGATCTTCGAGGACGACAGCATTGAGGACTTCGAACGCGAGCAGTTGACTCTCCGGAGACTGGGTTTCTAGCAGTGAGGCTGGTCGTCAGCGACACCGGCCCCGTCGACTATCTCATACTCATTGGCCATATTGAGATCCTTCCACGGATCTTCGAGAAGGTTCTCATCCCCGACGTTGTCTTCAAGGAACCGGGCCATACAAAGGCTCCCGACGCGGTCCGCGGTTGAATAGCGGTTCGCCCTGCCTGGCTTGAGGTTCGAGAACCACTCACGGAGACGGACTCCGATGCCGCCTTCAGCTCACTTGATACTGAGGAACGGGCGGCCATTCTTCTCGCTTCTAGGCTGAGCACCGATCTGCTGGTAGTGGACGACCGGGGGGGAGCGATGGCCGCTCAAAGAATGGGACTCGCCGTTACTGGGACGATTGGCTTGCTCTACCTGGCTCCCCGGCGCGGATTGCTGGGCTTGAGCGAAACCTTCGAGCGCCTTCGGCAGACGTCATTCCGGTGCCCCAATGAGATCATGGTCCAACTGCTAAACCGCTTCGACCGTGAGCGCGAATACGCGGAAACCTCGGCTTCCAGTACGGCGGCTCTTGATTTGGGTATCCCGAATCCCAGGGGGTCCAAAATCCCCATTGGGGAAAAGTGCCCCCCTTCATCCGGTCCGGCGAGACACCGGGAAGACAACTTTTGGAGTGGTTCTGGACCCATGGCATACTACCACTACCAGCGGCAGTCGAGGCCGGAGTGAGCCAATGATGACCAAGCGGAAACGGGCAGTCCACGAGTTACAGAAACGAATGAAGCCCTGGAGGCGAGGCGGGTCACTCAGAGCGGCAGCATGGGAAAACGCAAGAGACAGTGTCGGGTTTCGAACCTTCTACCAAACCTTCTACCAGTTGCCACAAGAACCACCCCAAAACAGGCTGAAACAAGGTGAACCAGGATGAGGTAAGTCGTTGAACAGCAAGAAAGAAGGTGAATCAGCACGAACGTGCCGTCGGTCTCATAACCCAAAGGTCGAAGGTTCAAATCCTTCCCCCGCAACCAACTTCCTCCGCCCGTAAGCGCACCCCTTCAACCGGTTCCCCCGCTTTCCGGCTTCCTGCTTCTGAAACGTTTTGTCCCAGTCTCATCGGAACCTCCTGGCATCCCGTAGCCAATCGCATTGTCTCTCCCCCGGCTCATCGCGGCATTGAGTTTGACTGGGGCTTGGCGACGCGACTGCGGGCAGAGGTGTCCGCCGGTGTCGAAGGTCACTGCCCGCTTCCCCGACGTATCCCGGACGGCCTGTTTCGAAATGACCTTCTCAACGAGGAGATCGTGAGCATTCGAGCCGATGCCGGTGAAATGAGGCCCGAGAATTTCGTTGCGGTGGAGGAAGCCGCAGGAATCCAGGATGACCAGCACGAGGTGTGGTCCACCCGACTCTTCGGCATCGACCAGTTCCAATGGCCGGCAAGTGGAGGTGCTCGCAGTGTCAGTGGGGCTGGCCGTTTTTCCTGACTCATCGTTAGAGCAAGAAAGCGATGCGGTTCGTACAAGGCCGGCAGGCGCAGCCAGCGCCAAACCATGAACGCAAATAATAAAACTATCCAAAGATATGCGAGTCATTTTTGGAAATGGAGTGACTTTTGGCTTGCCACCGGTTTGTGAGTCGTATATGATCGAGCGGCTACAGGAGGTTTCGCTTTGTCACTATTCCGGAGTTACGGCGGTATTCTTGCCGCATTATTTGTGAGTTGTGTTTGTGCATATGGGCAGGCCGTGACTGGCACAATGCTGGGC